>NZ_JACIYL010000037.1 GCF_014359955.1 Thermogutta sp.
GCGCGCTCGGATGGGAACGGGAGAACCCTCCCGGGTTCGCCATTATCCGCAGGCATTTTCAATCGCTCCTGGACAACCCGGGGGAGCGCTCGCTGGATCATATTGAGAACGATCTGCCGCAGCAGATCGATTGCTTCCACCAGGCGAGGGTCAGCGAGACGGTAAAAGATCTGCTGGCCGCGGCGTGTGGTCTTGACGACGCCGGCTTCGCGCATCAATCGCAAATGCTGTGAGGCGTTCTGCGAAGCGATTCCCGCTGCGTCAGCCAGTTCGCCCACGGTTTTCTCGCCTTCCCGGAGCAAGCAGAAGAACTGGAGCCGCGTAGGATGCGACAACAGATCGAAGAAATCAGCTAAAATCTGGCATTCATCGCTGGGGAGCATGGGTTGCGATCCTCCCTAATGCGTAATTACGTACCCGAAATCAATTATGTGCGAACGTTCGCAACTTTGCAATACGATTTGTATACATCATTTATGCATCAGTCTGTTATGCGAACGTCAAACAGATGTTTACATTGTGTTTCTACTGGCCCCGTATTCTCCCAAGGGGTTTTTTCCACGGAGAGATCGGTCCAATTCTGCCAGGCAGGCGGCGGCTGCCGGACACCAGCGACGCACTTTATTACGGCTCCACGCTCTCCTTGAGGAATGCGACTGTACCGAAATAGGCCGTGAAACACGGCGGGTACGTTCGGCAACCAACTCAATGGAAGACGACAATGGACGGCGAGATTGATCAACGACTACCCGACAGGCGAAATCCCTCCGGTTCGACACCTGTCGACTGGGAGGGCGCACTGGCACAGCACGAACGGTGGTTGCGGGCGGTCATTTTTGCGCGGGTCAGGGAACCCCATGCGGTGGACGAAGTCATGCAGGAGGTCGCACTGAGCGCCGTTCGTCAGAAAGCGCCCTTGCAGGATCCCGCCAAGGTCGCGCCGTGGCTGTATCGTCTTGCGGTGCTCAACGCCCTGATGTATCGCCGCAAGCTGGGACGACGTCGCAAGTGGCTCAAGCGGTACGGCGAGGAAAAGCGAAATCACGCCCCTGCCCAGCCCAATCCCTTGGACTGGCTTCTGGCGGCGGAACGCGACGAGATTGTTCACACGGCACTCCAGGCTCTCCCGGCCAGGGATGCCGAGATCCTTCTGCTCAAATATGGGCAGGACTGGAGCTACCAGGAAATTGCCGACCACCTGGGGATAAGTTTTTCAGCAGTCCAGACAAGACTTCACCGGGCCAGGCAGCGGCTCCGCGAAGAACTCCACAGACTTTCCCAGGGTGCATTCAACGGTGAGTCTCCCGGCCCATCCAACGTCGCCGATGATCGCCCCTGACCCGGGCTATTACGGTGGGGCTTGGTACCAGATCGATGCTCGGGCAAAGGCGCGGAAGCGAATATCTGGAAGACAACGACAATCAGATGTGTGAGGGATTTGCTTGGGGTGATTCCTATGAAGATAGATCAAGATCTCATTGACAGGTTGGTTGATGGTGAGGCGAATGAAGACGAGCGGCGCCGCGTTTTGTCCGCGCTGGCGCACGACTCAGAATTGTGCCGGCGAGTGGCACTGGCCTTTTTGGAGGCGCAGGAATGGCGCCGGCTCTTCCCCTCGCTGGCCGGTGATTCGAGTTCAAAACACGGGGCGTTCGCGAACTCGCGATCCGAGGTAATCTCGCGAACCCCCTCAAGCCCTGCGGAGCGAGACATCACCGAAATTCAAGGTCGTCCTGCTCGAAAGTCCCCGGGCCGTTATCTTGGCGCTTTAGCGGCGATGGCGTGCAGTTTTGCCGTCATGTTTGCGGCTGTCTGGTGGGTAGTACAGCCGCGTCCAACGAAAAGTGCTGCGGTACCGCCAGCCGGCACGGGGGTCGCCACTAGCGCTCAAACCGGCGGAAGCGGAGAGTTACTTGCCGAAAACGGCGCGAATCCGCCCCGTTTCTCGGATGCCCAAAAACCTTCCGCTCCGCCGTTCCAAATGGTCGCTGTTCCAGTCGCCGTGGGCAATGATGGCACCCTCACCACAGTGGATGTTCCCATCATTCCGGTGGCCGAGGGGCAACAACCGAATCTATGGCCGGAAAGCGTGGTTCCTGCCGAAGTGCTGGACGTCCTCAGAAAAAGCGGACATGTCATTCGGCAGAAGCGTCAATTGGTGCCGGTGTCCCTTCCGGATGGGCGACAAACGATCATTCCGGTTGACCAGGTAGAGATCCAGATGCCGGATCATGATGTTCGGTAGGTGTTCGGTGTCAGACATTCAGGAAAGGAGGAGTGACCATGCGGCGAGCAATAGCGAGGATGACGAGAGGGCTCACATGGGTTTTTGTGGCAGCCGGGGTTTCCGGGCTGATATTAGCCGGGAATTTCGCTTACTCTGCCGAGCCCGCCCCAAGAGCTCCGTTAGACCGGGTGGTATCGTCACCCACTGACATGTGGATCGGTGTGGTCGTGGAGGAAGTCCCGGAGGTGTTACGGGCGCAGGTGGACCTGCCGGAAGACCAGGGATTACTCGTCACGAGTGTGGCGAAAGACAGCCCCGCCGAAAAAGCCGGAATTAAGGTGCACGACATCTTACTGGAGGCGGCCGGTAAGCCGCTGACCAAGCCGGGTGATCTGGTCGATGTTGTCCAGGAGAAAAAGGATAAACCGATCGAAATCAAAGTCTTGCGGAAGGGAAAAACGCTGATCGTGCAGGTGACGCCCGAGCCGCGTCCCTCCGGAGCATGGGAGTTTCCTCCGCCGTTTCCTGGGACCTTTGCAGATCCCAAAGCATGGGAGAAATGGCTGGAAGCTTTCCGAGAACGTTTCCCCGGGCAGCCGCCGCTCGTTTTCCGGTTTTATCATCCGGGCGTGATTGTTCCGCCGGGCGAATCTCTCAACATCCCGAAGAACATGACCATCGTCATTACCAAGGAGGGGGACAAGCCGGCCCGGATCGTCGTCCAGAAGGACAATCAGAAATGGGAAGTGACCGAGAACGAACTGGATAAGCTTCCCGCCGATGTGAGGCCCCATGTGGAAAAGATGCTCCGTGGCAGTGGCCGGCCTGGGGCGGTGGAGGTGAAGCCGGTGGTGCCTCAGGCGGGGCCCCCACGGAGCCTCATCCGTCCGCGGCACGAGCCCCAAGCGGAGAGCGAAGGTCGCGTCAATAAACTCGAGGAGCAGATCAAGGCCCTGGAAAACCGTCTGAAGGCACTCGAGAAAAAACTCGAGCAAGCCGCTCAACCGAAAGAGAAAGCTGAGAAATAGGACGGCGAGCGACCAGGTTGAAGATCGTTTCCGGAGCAACACCCCGGTCGGGATGTAACCCAGCGGTTCGTGGAAAGCCCCGCAAAGTGGCAGCCGTTTGACATCCCGACCGGGGTGTGATTATACTCGGTTCGTAGAATGAGAGTGGTGCGAACAAGGCCGTGTCGGGAAGAATTCCCGATGAGGGCGAAGCCGTTGCCAGCCAGCGTTGATTTGCAGCCAGGGGATTTGAAGGAAGGTTGAGCTTATGAATCTCATCGGCAAGATCTTCGTGGTTCTTATCTTTGTGATGAGTATTGTGTTCATGAGCTTTGCGCTCATGGTCTATTCGGCCCACATTAACTGGCGCGAGGTGGTGGAGAATCCGAAGGAAGCCCCGGGCAAGCCATTGGGGTTGCGACTCCAGGTGCAAAATCTTCGAAAGGAAAACGATGCCCTTCGTGCACAGATTGATGAGCTGACCAAGAGGCTCGATGCGGAAATCGCCGACAAGCGAGCCCAGGTGGCCAAGCTGGAGCAGGCACGGGACGATCTTCAACGGGAACGTGACCAGCTCATGCAGCAGGTGGCGCAGTTGACTCAGCAGGCGCGCGACGCAGTTGCGGCGATGGAGGCGGCTCATCAAACCCTCGCCAAGAGAACGGCTGAGGTGGACGATCTGCGCAATCTCTTGCGGCAGGCCGAACAAGCGAGGCATGAGGCGCTTCTGCGTTTGGTCCAGCGGACCGACGAACTTCATCAGACAGCAAACGAGTTGCGTGTGTTGAAAGATCGTTCCGTGACACTTGCCGATGATCTCGCCAAGGCTCGCGAAGTGTTGGCCAAATTTGATCTCAAGCCGGAGCCGGAGCTCTATCAGGACCGTGCGCCGAAGGTGGAGGGCGTGGTCCTGGCGGTACCTGGCAATGGATTGCTGGAGATTTCCGTTGGTTCAGATGATGGCCTCATGAAGGGACACAAGCTTGACGTTTTCCGGCTGGGTAATGGCGAAAACAAGTATCTCGGTCGAGTGGTGGTCGTCAGAACGGAACCCGACCGAGCTGTGTGTCAGGTGATTCCTGAGTATCAGGAAGGCCCCATTCAGCAAGGAGATCGCGTTGCAAGCAGCCTCCAGTAGTCCTGTACAATATCGGCCCCCTCGGGTGGATATTTATACCGTGCTGCTGGCGATCGCGCTGGTGGCCGTGATTATCGGCTGCGTGTTCCTCTACCTGGAAGTAGCCGATTACGGAAGTCCGCCCTATCCTGAGGGTGGCGTCGTCCTGAACAACCCGGCGATGCCGGTGGTTTCGCCGGCGCTGGGGGGAACATGGTTTCCCCCGCCGTTTGAAGTGACGGGATAACCGGACCCGCCGGATTTCCGGTGTACGGTCGCGGGCTCTTCGTGAATAACCGACGTCACAGGTTGTGAGGCCCCCGTTGGGGGCCTTTTTCATTTGGCGTGAACCGCCTCGTTTGCCGTATCCGTCAATGCGGGGGGTTACCGCCGAATTCGACTTTCATCGGCGTGCTTTCTCAAAATATTTTCTGCGAGCCGACAGTTTTGCTGCGACAGTCCTCTGACCGGCGACGTTGCTCGTGCCGAATCCTCGCGGCCGCAGCGAAGAGTGCTGGACGTCTAACCCGGGGAGGTTTTCGGCGCGGACCGGCGGGCGGTTTTGCACGCTTGCTCCGATAGTTGTATAGTGGGCGATAGATGAGATTTCGGGAGCGACTTCTTTTTTCAAGAAACGGACGGCAGACATGACGGTGTTAGCGGTCCACGGACTCAAAAAGGTGTATCCTTCTCCAGGACAGCCTCTGTGCGTTCTGAATAATGTGGAGTTTGAACTTCACTCCGGAGACCGCGTGGCGATTCTGGGACCCAGCGGCTCCGGCAAAAGCACTCTTTTGAACATCATCGGTGGATTGGACCAGCCCACAGAAGGCCGTGTGGTGGTGGACGGCCAGGTCGTCTCGGAGATGCCCGAAAGGGAGCTCTCTCGCTATCGAAACCGAACTGTCGGGTTCGTCTTCCAGGACCACCATCTCTTGCCTCAGTGCACGGTCCTCGAGAATGTTCTTGTGCCGTGTTTGGCGTCGGGATCGCTCCAGCAGGATGAGGTTAACTGGGCTTTGGCCCTTCTCGATCGGGTGGGCCTGAAGGATCGCGTGCGGCACAGGCCGGGTGAGCTGTCGGGGGGTGAACGTCAGCGCGTGGCCATCGCCCGGGCGCTCATACGGCGACCCGCGCTCATTTTAGCCGACGAACCGACGGGGAATCTCGACCGAACAACAGGCGAGCGCGTGGCCCAACTACTCGTTGAACTTCACCAGGAGCAAAACAATATCCTCATCGTGGTGACTCATAGTGAACATTTGGCTGCGATCATTGGGAAACAATGTCGGCTGGAGAACGGACAACTCAGGTGGGAGAACGGGTGAGAGCGCCTTTCATGAATCCGAAGCACTCAGCTTTCTCGCTCGGGAGACTGGTTTGCGAAACTCTGTGGTATTTTTCCCGACCGCTCACCGGTGTTGTTCTGGCGGTTGCCGTGACGACCGCCGTGTTGGTTGGGGCCCTTGTGCTGGGCGATTCCCTTCGCGAAAGTCTGCGCCATCAAGCTATCGATCGTCTTGGGGCCGTGGACGACGCTCTTTTTGCTGCAGGTTTCCTGCGTCAGGATTGCACGAATGATTGGCTAAAAAAGGCTCAGATGTACTCGCAGATCGTGCCAATCATTCGTGTGTCGGCTTCACTCGAAAATTCCTCGGGAAGCGGTGATGGAACCGCTCGTGCCAACGGGGTGCAGATCATCGGTTGTTCCGCAACTTTCTGGACGTTGGGTGCAGTGAAACCCGCGCGTCAACCGCAGGGACGGGAAATTGTGCTCAACGCAAAGACGGCGGAACTCCTTCACGCGAAAATTGGCGACCGAATCGTCGTGTGGCTGCCAGTGGTTCGCGGTATCCCGGCTGAGAGCAGCTTCGGGCGGCGCGCCGATCTGCTGAAGCCATCGGCCGTCACAGTGGTGGATATTGTACCGAGCGAGAATCTAGGGGCGTTCCAACTGGCAGGGTCGCAGGAAATTCCTCGCAACGCTTACGTCGATCTGGCATGGCTTGCGGAGGAGATCGATCAACCCGGTCGCGCCAATCTCGTCCTGTTTTCGAGAAAAGCCGAGTTCTCGCACGATACGGGGAACGCCCTGGCTGAATTGGAGCGGTTTCCCCTCCTGCCCGAGGATTATGGCCTGCGAGTAACCAGAACGCGAAGGGGCTATCTCTTTCTTAGCGCGGAGAGGTTGATCTTCGATCCAGCCACGGAGAAAGCGGTGACGGATCACCTGAAAGGAGTCGAGTTTCAACGGGTCTTCATCTATTTGGCCGAGCGGGTCACTTCACATCATGGCGAAGCCTGGTATGCGACTGTGGCGGCTCTCCCGCTTGCGTCGGATCCGCCCTTTGGCCCGTTCCTGGATATGGCGGGTCGCCCGGTCACGACGCCGGCTGAGGACGAATGCGTTATCAACGAATTCCTGGCAGAAAGGTTGCAGGTGCGACCAGGCGAGGAGATCACGCTTACCTATTTTGCTCCCGAAACACAGGGTGCCGATATCCGGCGGGAAACTGCATCTTTAAAAGTGAAAGCCGTTGTCCGTTTGCAGGGAGCCGCTGCGGATCCGGAACTTGTTCCCGAGGTTAGGGGACTGACTGACAAAAAAACGATCGCGGACTGGGATCCGCCGTTTCCATTCGATGCTTCCCACGTCACACGCGAGGATGAGGACTACTGGACACAACACCGAACAACACCCAAGATTTTTGTTTCGCCTGAGTTTGCCGAAAAACATTGGGCGAGCCGGTACGGGAACACCACCGGGATTCAGGTTTTGCCAACCAGCGGGCTGGATGAGCAAGCGCTTCGTGCCCGGCTGACATTATCCGTTGGAGAATTAGGGTGGCAACCCCAACCAGTGAAAGAACAGGCCCTCACGGCTTCCCAGGGTACCACACCGTTTGACGTGCTTTTTCTGGCCTTCAACCTGTTTGTGGTTGTGGCCAGTTTACTGCTGACCGGGCTTTTGTTCGTGCTCAACGTGGAAAAACGTGCCAACCAATTGGGACTTGTGCGAGCCGTGGGTTGGCCGCGAACAAAAGTTCTTTTCTGGCTTCTCGGCGAGTCCGCAGTTTTAACCGTGGTCGGAACTTTGGGGGGAGTTCTGCTCGGGGTGGGATATGCCAAAGTTCTCATCTGGGGACTGCACACGATTTGGCTTCCGGCGGTAGGCACTCCGTTTCTTCATTTGGCTGTCACGCCGTCTGCCATTCTCCTCGGCATTGTGTTAGGGATTGCCTGTTCTCTTGTGGTTACAGCCGTCATGACATGGCGGTTCGTCCGTTTGACGCCTCAGGCCCTGTTAATGGGCACTTGGGATTCGGAGAGAATGGGCGGAACAAAGTTCGGCAGAAAGTACGGTCGGGCGGTTGGGGTTTTCATCGCTGTCGTTGCCCTTGCAGGGGCGATCGTTTTGGCTGGCCTCGGTTTTGATAGTGACGAACGAACTCAGGCGGGTGCCTTTTTCGGATCGGGAGCGCTCATGCTGTTCGGCCTGTGGTGGACCCTGGTCCTGTGGTTCAGGGGTTGGCTGCGAACGAAAGCCATTGTTCGCCGGATTGTTGGTCTTGCCATTAGAAATCTTGGGAGAAATCCAACGCGGTCGGCACTGAGCACCGTTTTAATGGGCCTAGCGGTGTTTCTCGTCATTTCAGTGAGCAGCTTTCATATGGACGTCAGCGACCGTGGACCCGAGCTCGCCAGCGGTGACGGAGGCTTCTGGCTTGTTGGTGAAAGCGATCACCCGATTTTTTCCGATCTGAACAGCGTCGGTGTGAGGCGGTCTCTGGGCTTAAGCGACGCTGATTTAGCCCAATGGAAGGGGGTCCGTATCTTCGCGCTGCGTCGTCGTGCGGGAGAAGATGCAAGCTGTTTGAATCTCTATCGGGCGCGAGAACCGATAGTTTTGGGTGTGGGAGACGATTTTATCGCACGAGGCGGCTTCCGCTTCACGTCCGTGCTGAAGTCTGCCCAAGGATTAACGGAGAGTAACCCCTGGGAGTTACTGAAGAAACCACCGCTCATTGATCAAGAGGGCGTTATCCATGTGCCCGCCATTGTCGATGATGCAACAGCGAAGTATGCCTTTCAGAAATGGCGAGGTATTGGCGAAACGTTCGAGATAGTTTTGCCTACGGGCAAGCGAGTCGCCTTTGAGTTCGTGGGACTTTTAGATAACAGCATCTTTCAGGGGCGGATTCTCATTTGGGAAAGAACGTTCCGCGAGCTTTTTCCAGAGGTTGCCGGCTACCGGTACTTTCTCGTGGAAATTGGGTCATCCGGTGAGGGCTACCAGGCGAACAAAAGCCTGGCGAGTAAGGTTCAGCAGTTTTTGGAAAAAAGCTTTGCCGCCGAGGGACTGCAAATTGTTTCGACCGGCGAAAAACTACGGGCTCTCTATGCGGTACAAAATACCTATCTGTCCACATTCCAGTCCCTGGGCGGATTGGGGCTTTTGCTGGGTACCATCGGGCTGGGAGCCGTTGTTTTTCGCGGGCTTGTCGAAAGACAAAGGGAAATTTCCCTGCTTCGGGCGGTGGGCTTTTCAGCCGGGCGGGTACATTTATTGGTGTTGCTGGAAAATATGGGCGTACTGCTTCTGGGGCTCGGAATCGGTGTGATTTCCTCCCTGCTGGCTGTGGCCCCGCAACTCTTGTCCGGACGCGGACACGTACCGTGGCAGACAGCTACCGTGGTAGGAGCACTCATGCTCCTCATCGGCTTTGCAACAGGCCACGTGGCTGGCCGTTGGGTGGCACACCAACCGCCAGCCACGGGATTGCGGCGAGAATGACCTCACATTCCCTGGCGACTAAAACCAGGGAATGCTCCTGCCTTGCATCGCGCAGCCGGGCACGGCGCTAATAACCGTGGGCTACTTACTTGTTCGGTGGGCCATGCAAAAATCACAGGAAGCGATAGCGCCCGGGCATAGGGACGGGGGCCACGGGGTATGGTCCGAACTCGTACTTTTCCGGACCCAGTTTCGTGGTGGATTGCATGGCGTCGTCCCAGGTGATGGACTGGCCACTGTACACCGCTTCTCGTCCGAGGATCCCCGTCATGGTACTGATGGCCACGTTTTCCGCCTCGTTGATGGGGTTCCCCTCGCGGATGCTTGCGATGAGATCTTCGTGTTCCTGCTCGTATGGATTGGGGTTGGGACCACGGTAACGCCAGCGTTCATTCTTCATTTGAATCATTTGGTGGCAGTCACTTTCGCCGAGCGTACCCTTGACGAATTCGCCCACGATGTTTTGGCACCCGTTGATCTGTCGGCACTGACTGAACACGGTGACGCTGTTTGGATATTCGAATTCCACAGCGAAATGATCGTAGATGTTTCCATACTTCGGATCGGTCCGCACTTGACGACCACCCAACCCAGACACCGCGCGGATGGGATGAGTACCCAGCACCCAGTTCATCACGTCGAGATTGTGGACGTGTTGCTCAACAATATGGTCTCCGGAAAGCCAGGTGAAGTAATTCCAGTTGCGCAATTGCCACTCCATGTCGGACCAACCCGGCTGCCGTTCCACCACCCAGATCTCTCCCCCGTTCCAGTAGCACTTGGCATAGATGATCTCACCGATTGCCCCGTCATGGATGCGGCGGATCGTTTCCTGATAGCTTCGTTCATGCCGACGCTGAGTTCCCGCCGCTATTCCAAGCTTCTTTTGCTTGGCCAATTCACCGGCTTTCAAAACCAGTTTGACTCCCGGAACATCGACGGCCACCGGCTTTTCCATGAATACGTGTTTTCCAGCCTCAATTGCCGCCATCAGATGCATCGGACGGAAGTGCGGAGGAGTAGCCAGAATTACGTAATTGACTTCCGGGACGGCGAGAAGCTGCTTGTATGCGTCAAATCCGACGAAGCAACGGTCGGGCGGTACGTCTCTCCCGAGCTTCTGCAGGTTGGCACGACAGGCCTCGAGACGATCTGGAAACAGGTCGGCCAGGGCCACCACTTTGATATTTTTCCGAACAACCGTTGCGTTCTCAGCCACGTCTTCGGTGTGGTAACCCGTGGCCGGATAGATGACCTTGGTCGCGGCTCCCAGTGCGTTAAGGACGGCGCCAGTGCCGCGGCCTCCGCAGCCGATCAGCCCGATATTGACTTCCATATCCTCATTGAAAGCTCCATGGGCAAATCGGTGCACGGCAACGGCAGTCGCCAATCCCACGGCACCGGTCTTGACCAGAAACGACCGTCGATTCAGCACGCTTGAGCCTTGCCGTGACTGTGTCATAAGAGCATTCCTCCTCTTTCGAGAAACCTGTTTCATGTGATTTAGGAAAAAAACATCAGTTAGATTATCAAGCCCATGGCGAGGAAACAAGGGTACCGCTGGGCCCAAATGGGCGATGGCTCGCACGCACTTTCGCGATACTCTTCCCATGTCATTTGGTGGGAACCCACCGATCAGTTGGCGGTGTGAGCTTACGCACCTGGATCCTCTGCCGTGCGTCCATTGTTTGGTGTCCGCCAGCAACCCCTTTCAGCCGCAATATCAAATCACACACCTTGCCAGGATGGATTTTGCCGCCAAAGAAATCTCGGTTCATCTCGAAAGAAGGCAACCCGGTACCGAATTTCATCACGTCACGACGCGGAGTCTTTTTTAAAAAACACTATCGGAGGCTTCGCGGTGTGAATCGTTTCAAGTTGTTGCCCTATCCTGCCGTGGCAGTGGGCGACTCATTATGCGGCAACGGGTTCGCATTTCTCTGCGATAACGCGGCGCTTAAAGAGAAAATCGACGGCCGATATTTCGTGGCTGGGCCGCCTCGTCAGAGAAAGGGCTCCCGCGCATTCGAAACCGCGGTCGGACAGGAAGTCCACGAGATCTCGAAAAGAGTAGTCGGTTCGATACGGTGAACAGAACATGAACTCAGTGAGGATGACCTCGGTTCGCGTGAGGGTATGTGGCGCTCCTCGAAGGATGCGCAATTCATTGCCCTGGGTGTCCAGCTTGAGGAAAAAAGAACCGTGCAGGTCCGGAATCTCCTCGACAATGTGATCGAGTGTTTTCGTCTGCACCATTCGCAGGGCGACTGGCTCGGGAGCATCGTTGGGAAACTTTTCTTTGAGAATGGTGCCCTCAGCCGGCACAAGGGAACTCATCGTGCGGTCATGATGGATATAAAACGGCACCGTTGATTCCCGTTCATCGAGTGCGGCACAGATTACGGCCACGTTGCTGGATGGGTTGCGCTGGCGAATTTCTCCAACCAGGTCTTCGTCCGCTTCGATACAGACGATCCGGCGAAACCCAAAGAGACGCTGAGCCAGTTGGGTGAAAACGCCCCGATGGGCGCCCACGTCGAGCAGCACGGCGGGAATATTCGTGACCAGCGCGCGAATGGAGAGGAGTGTTTCCAAAAGCTCGAGAGGGTAGCGATCGGGTGGTATGCCTGACTCCGCACACAACTGGCGCACCCGTTCCCGATGGTAAAATGCGGCGCTTTTCTTGAGTACGGTAGTGCGAAGTTTTTGGGACAGTTGACTCAAGAATCGTACCATGCCCGAGGATCCTATTTGACAAGGTTGCCTCCCCCAGTTTCCGCGAAGGTTCTCATCTGGACCTGTTCTCTTCAGCTTTAATAGCGTCGGAAGCCGCTTCGCATTTTGGCCGATTGGGGCACCAATCCTAGCCACCTTTTTTGGAACCGGCAAGATCGGTTTGCGTGCGTCGCCATGCTTCTGTATTTCGCCTAATTTTACCGACCGGGCATTTCCGTGGGCGAAACCGGCCCGGTGCTGGCGGTTGCGGTCCGGAAGACCAGATGCGGCGCGGGTGAACTGGTGGGATATGCAGTTGCCGACGGTGATGACTGTTGAGATCCCCAAAGCCGGTGCAACAGCTCACCAAGCCGACGGGTGAGCTCACGACGCTCAAACATTTGAATGCCGGGCGGAGGGAGGCGGTGGACTGCTCCTCTTTGTTGCCAGGCTAAATAGCGACGCTTGATCGCCTCGGCAATGGCCTGCACGTCGGTGGGCTCCATCACATCACCCGCATCAAATTGCCGAATAAGGTCCCATATGTCACTTTTCTGGACAGGCGCGAGGATGGGAGTACCGGACCGAAGGTAACTGTAGAGCTTGCCTGGGATCATGGGGAGGAAGTCTCGGCCGTGGTGCCATTGACCTACCTGGAGCAGGAGAAGGAGATTTGCGTCGAGCATCATCCGCACGGAGACCGTCTCGGATACGGGAGAGCGAACCGCGATCACCGATGGGATGGGAAAACTTTTCAACAACCGACGAATCTCTTGGGAAAAACACCCGACGAAAACCACGCGCAATGTCTTGGCCCAGTCCGGATAATCGTTGAGAACCTGCTTGAGGG
>NZ_JACIYL010000370.1 GCF_014359955.1 Thermogutta sp.
TACAGATGGGGATACTGAGGCGACCGTGTGCCAATGGGCCCGCGTCTGGAACATGCGCGCCCGCAACGGATCGCTCGATCGGCTGTCTCGAAAGCGACCGCCCAATTCAGTAGATTCACACTGGTACACTCACTTGGCAGAGGAGTCACGCACCGTGCTCGGGGAAACGCTGGAACCGAAGGCCTATTTCGATCGTCTGGCGGAGGAACTTTGCAAACTTGATCTCGTTGCGCTGGCAACACTTTCGGACTGGCTGTACGACGCCTGGGAGCATCGCCGATGGATCTTCGTCTGTGGAAATGGTGGCTCAGCAGCCACCGCCAACCACCTCGCCCAGGACCTCGCCAAGG
Organism: Thermogutta sp.; assembly: GCF_014359955.1. Taxonomy (GTDB): domain Bacteria; phylum Planctomycetota; class Planctomycetia; order Pirellulales; family Thermoguttaceae; genus Thermogutta. The sequence goes on from NZ_JACIYL010000370.1 coordinate 351, forward strand.
GAGTCATCCGGGAAGAAGATCTTCGCACCGATCGACGCCGCGGTTTTCGGTCCGTCAGCCTGGCAGCCAACATAAGCTGGCTTTCGGCCCTTGGGAACGATATGGGCTACGATCAGGTGTTCGTGCAGCAACTGGCCAATTATGGTAGTCCGGGCGACGTCCTCATCGCGATCAGCGGCTCCGGTAATAGTCCGAACGTCCTTAAGGCCGTGGAGTGGGCAAACTCGCATGGTCTGAGAACCTATGGCCTGACAGGATTTGATGGCGGAAAGCTGAAGCAAATCCAGCAAGCCGGGCTGCACGTTCCGCTTGACGATATGGAAATGGTGGAAAGCATCCACTCCTGCGCATGTCACTGGCTTGTGGATGACCTTCGGGCGCGAATCTATCGCATAGGACGCCACGCGACAGCGGCGGGCGGGATCAAATAAGCATGTTCTCCCTTGTAAACCAACCGTTCTGCGCGCAACGTGCCGGTTTGGCGACACTCAGCGGGCTTAGGATCTCGGCGTGCCACTCCAAGCGACGCCAAATCTCCGGTGTTAGCGTTAGAAACTTCTATCTCGGAAAGGCGGAAGCTACAATGGAAGCCTGCGGTGTCCTGAACAGAGGTTTTTTCAGTTGCGCGCTCAACTGGGGGAGGCGCACCATGAAGCGGATGATGCCGTGGGTTACCCGTTGCGGTCTGGCTATTCTGGCCATCTGTTGTTTGGGCGTTGTTCGGGCGGAAAATGCAAGGTCTGTCGCACCCGCAAAAGACCTGCCGAACATTGTGCTCATCTACGCAGATGATCTGGGCTACGGAGATGTGGGCTGCTACGGTGCGAAGCGGATTCCCACACCCAACATTGATCGCCTTGCCCGAGAGGGACTGCTCTTTCGCGATGCCCATTCGCCCGCTGCCACGTGCACGCCTTCGCGGTACGCCATGTTGACAGGCGAGTACGCGTTCCGCAAACGTGGCACCGGTGTCCTGCCCGGAGACGCGGCATTAATCATCGAGCCAGGTCGGGTCACGTTGCCTTCCGTATTGAAGAAGGCGGGCTACACGACGGCGGTTGTCGGCAAGTGGCACCTGGGACTGGGTGCGGGGGAAATCGACTGGAATGGCGAAATCAAGCCCGGTCCGCTGGAAATCGGTTTCGATTATTCCTTCATTATTCCGGCAACCGGGGATCGTGTTCCCTGCGTCTATGTGGAAAACCATCGAGTGGTGGGTGCCGATCCGAACGATCCTATCCGCGTCAGTTACAAAGAGAAAATCGGCGACGAGCCGACGGGCCGCGAAAGACCCGACCTGCTCAAATATCCATTCAGCCATGGACACGATGGTACGATTATCAACGGTATCAGCCGTATCGGATTTATGACCGGTGGCAAGAAAGCCCGTTGGGTGGACGAAGATATGGCCGACGTCCTCACTCAAAAAGCCCTGCGCTTCATGGAGGATCACCGTGACAAGCGATTCTTCCTCTACTTCGCCACGCATGACATCCACGTCCCGCGTCTCCCGCATCCCCGCTTTGTGGGCAAAAGTCAGTGCGGCCTACGGGGTGATGCGGCGGTGGAATTCGATTGGTGCGTGGGAGAAATCCTCTCCGCCCTGGACAGGCTTGGACTGCGAGACAAAACCCTTGTGATTTTCACCAGTGACAACGGCCCCGTTGTGGACGACGGGTATCGCGATGGTTCCGTGGAACACCTGGGAGATCACAAGCCAGCCGGTCCGTGGCGTGGAGGAAAGTACAGCGCCTTTGAAGGGGGAACCAGGGTCCCCATGATCGTTCGCTGGCCCGGACATGTCCCGGCCGGGAAAGAAACCAATGCCCTGGTCTGCCACGTGGATTTTCTCGCATCATTGGCCCAACTCGTCGGTCAACCGTTGCCTACGGAGGCAGCTCCCGACAGCATGAACGTCCTCGATGCAATCCTCGGAAAGTCGGCTCACGGTCGAGATGAATTGGTGGAACAGGCCGGTGTTCTGGCCTTGCGCGAGGGAAGTTGGAAATACATTCCACCGCGTAAGGGCCCAGCCATTAACGCTAACACGGGCACAGAACTCGGCGTCGCCCCGGAAGGAATGCTGTTCAATCTGGCCGAAGATCCGGGCGAACAGCACAATCTCGTGAAGCAGTTGCCAGAGAAAGCCCAGGCCATGGCACAACGCCTGCAGGAAATTCGTGAGGCAGGACGAACTCGCCCCTGAGATCGTGACTTGTCCCACGATGCATCCTTGCCCGGTCCGCCACCTTTTCTACCGGACGGAGGGCCAGCCATTCATTCGGCGGCCAATGTTGCGTTTTTGAAACATCTTCCCGCGAATGTTGTTGTCACTCATCGCTCTAAGGCCAGCTCGTCGTGCTTAATGGGGCCGTGCGTGCCCGCCCTTTTTCGAGCGGCACGGGGTTTGCACAAAGCCCCTCCGGCAGTCCGGTCGCTTGTCAGAAACAAGCTCTTTCTCGAAACCAAGATCATGAATTTGGCTCGTCTTCCCAAAAATTTACGCGGTTTCGCTGAACGAGGGTGGGCGGCGTCCACGCGGACGCGGAGGCAGCGACCTCCATTTCACCGTGGAGTCCTGAGCCTCGAGCTTGTCCTCGTGCTCCCGTTCATGCTGATGGCGCTTCTCGCCACCGTCCAGTTCGGAAAGTACTTCGCCAATTTGCAGGAGCTGGCCTTCGCCACCCGCGTCGGTGCCGAGGAAGCGGCCAGAACCGCTGGACTTTCCACTGTGGAAGGCGATCCCGTGCCCACGAACGTTGTCCAGGCCATCGACCAGCAACTGGCCGCTTTCGGTCTGACACGACGAATCATTGTTCTGGAACACAATGTGGGAGGAACACCCGTCAGTCTGGTGGAGCCCACCGGCGCACCTCTCCCAAGCAAACTCAGTCCCGTTCCCCCCGGGAAATATGTACGGATACTTATCACGGTTCCAAAGGCCGATGTTATGCCGGAGTTACTGAAAGTCTTTGGGCTGCACTTGGCAGGTGGGTGCAAGACAACCACCCTCTCAACCGTGTGGGCCTACGAGAAGTGAGCCACGTCCGCAAGCTACGGAGTTGTCATACTCATCTCTGTCGGATCAAGGCATGAACATCTTATTGTCAACACGCAGACTCCCGCCTTTCAAACACCGGTCAGAGACAGCCCGCGCCGGTCGTCGGGGAATTGCCACCCTGTGGCTTATACTCACCCTTCCAATTTTCCTGATCCTTTTTGGGTTCGTCGTGGAACTGGGGCACCTCTGGCTTGCACGTGTGGAGCTGGAAAACGCCCTGGAAGCGGCAGCCCGGGCCGCCGTGAAAGCCTGGGGTGATGCCGGTGGCGGTTCCACGTATATCCCTCGCCAGATCGGGGTTGCTTACGCGGCTGCCAATCGTGTTCGGGGGCTTCCTTTAGAAATCGCCCCCAATTACGACCCCACTCCTGATCCAGCCAATCCAAACGAGAACCTCACCTGCTGTGTGCAACCGGGAGATCCGGTCGGGGGTGTCAGCCCCGGAGGCAATCTCATTTTTGGGGCGGTCATCCGCGACCCCAACGCCACCTGCCCTATTGTGTTTGATGCCAGCAAGCGCCCCGGCTGCAGCCCTGGCACCGTCCTTATTGATGCCACTGCGCAGGGACCGGGAAACCTTGCCCAGGACAACGCCTGGGGCATTGTGTTTCGGGCGTCCCCGGACCTCCCCGCTGGATTGACGATTCAAAGCATCACCATCGATCTCCAAGCGGGGGGCGGCAGCGGTCAATTTGACTTCACTTCTGCCCCACCCACTCTTTCCGACAATCTGCCGACCCCGATCATCCCGTGTCATAACGATGTGGAGGGCTTTCCAGATCCGTCCTCGCAGATCGTGTTCTCAC
>NZ_JACIYL010000371.1 GCF_014359955.1 Thermogutta sp.
TGCGCGATTTCTCCGCAAACGGTTACATTTTCCAACTGCGAGTCTGCAACAGTGTAAATGCCCCCGCGGAATGCGGAGTTGGTTATATTCGTATTGATGATGCCATTGATGTGCGGGTGCGCACCAACCACCCAGACGCTGTCGTCTATGGATGAACCTCTTATCTCGCCTTGACATATCAGAAGGCTGGATTTGATGGCCACAGAGCCTCTTGTCCAGATACCCGAGATGGCATTCCAGTGATCTAGGTACACGATAGTCCGGGTCAAAGAGACGTCAGAGTTGTTGTAGACTGAGATAGCCTGCGGGACGCCAGTGTAATTAACATGGTGAATGACCAACTTTGTAAGCTTGATGTCTTTTGCCTGTATTGTCACCAGGTTTGTAGGCTTGTCGGCTAATCCTTCGGAAGTGAGAATGGGCCATGCCTGCTTCCCACCTCGGATGTGGAGGCCATCTTTCACGATGCCCAGCGATTCTCTGTACGGTCCGCTGTCTTGAATCTCGATCAAGCTGTTCGGTTCCGCAGCATCAATGGCGGCCTGGATGGAGGTGAAGTCCCCTTTGCCGTCCTGACGCACCGTAATTCGGCGGCCTAAATGGGCCGTGGCCTTTTCCAGCTCTGAAACTGGCGGTTGGCGGCTGGTGTCCAAAACTACCGCTGTGTCCGCGTATTGCGTTCGCAGTTGTTCCACCAACGGTTTCACGTCGTGAAGCTCCTGCTCCTTGTAGAGCTTGACCGCCTCGGCGTAGAGTTTTTCTGCCTCGGCCTCCCGCTGGGCAGCCGCCAGGACCGCCTCAATCCCCTGCATAAGCTCCTTGTGCTTTTCGCGCCACTCGGCCAGGGCTGGTTCCTTTTCCAGTCGATCGAGGGCCAGTCGGGCCGCCGGGTACTCCTTCTTTCGTAACCGCTCCACCAGGTCCCTCAGCAGCGGGTAGCTGGCCAGTTCCAGGTGCTTCTGGACCGAAAGTCCCTTCTTCTCGGCCTCCACAAAATACCGGGTGGCCTCCCCAGATTCGCCCATCGACACCAAAAAGACCGCCGCCTTCAGCAGGTCGTCCGGCTTGGTTGGGTCCAGCACGAGACTCACCAGCTTCTTCGGCGCCTGCGGCCCCAGTTCCTGCCAGGCCAACGTCTCTGGCTTGTCGCCGAGCAAGCGGCAGGTGACCTTCTCCTCATCGGCGGCGAGCACGTCTCCACCCAGCCCCCGCAGCCCCAAATCGCTCTTCCGCAATCGCCCCGACGAGCCGTTGATCTTCTCGATCATCCGCCGCTTCCACTCCGCCAACCAGCGTAACTCCTGTTGGCGAACGTTCCACCGATCTGCCAAAGTAGGATCAGTCAACTGGACCTTCTCTGCCTCCGCCAACGCCCCTGCAAAATCCCACTGAAGAACCTTCTCCTCTACCCCCGCCGTTGCCCGAGTGAACTCCGCCTCGCGGTCCTCCCACTCCCGCAGCAGCCCCTCCACTTTCTCCCAGGCCACCTCAATTGCCGGACGTTCCCTGCCAGGACTCTCGATCTCTTGTGGCTTCGACTCTCCAGCAGGCATCTGATCCGGACTGGCTGGCCCTTCCGAAGGAGAGACCTGCGCCACTTCGTCCGCAGCCTTCTCCGCCGCCTCAATCTCTTTCAGTAATGCCTGCGCTTTCTCGGCCAGGGCCGGTATCCCAAATCGCTCCACCACCGGCAAAAGCACCACCCGCGCCCCGACAAACTTCTTCTCGGCCAGCAGTTGCCGGGCCTGTTCCTCCGCGGCCTGTGCTCCCTGTGTTGCCGCCTCCTCCACCCTGGCTTTCCGCTCCTGCACCAACTGGGCCAGCTCTAGGTCCTGATAGCGATCGGCCAGCTCCTGGTATGCTGCCAAAGCCCTCCCGTACTCCTGCTTGGCCAAATACTCTTGCACCTCACCCTCCACCTTCTCCAACTCCTTCTGCCAACCCGGAAGAGTCGGCTGAGGCTGGGGACGCGCCACCCTCTCGGAACTTCTTGCCGCAGGCCGGGCTACTGGTCTTCGTGCTTCCCCTGAAGTGCCTGACGACCGCCCTGGACGCAGGACCACCGCCAGAATGCCCAGCAAAATCAAACACCCCACCGCCACCCCTCCCCAGACAACCAGCGACTGAGACGAAAGCCAATCCTGCCACTTTCTGGCCGACTGCGAAGACACACCCGGCATCCGCGGCCACGACCCCACTTTCCGCGGCGTCGCCTCGGCCCCTCCCGCCGCCACCGTCTCCTCCTCCGCCACCCCCTCCTGCCGTTGGGAAAGCCTTGCCAACCAGGCACTGATGGAGAGCTCGCCCCCACCCCCGGCAGGCACCCCCGTCCGACACACCGCCAAACAATGCTCCAACGCTTCGATCACCTCCTCCATCCGCTGATACCGGTCCTCCGGATGCTTCGCCATCATCCGCTGAAACACCATGTCCACTTCGACTGGCACATCCGGCCGGGCCTTGCTCAACGAGGGAATCGGCGCCTCCCGATGTGCCACCAGCACCTCCATCAGCGTCCTTCGCGGATACGGCGGCTCCCCCGTCAACAACCGGTACAGCGTGCATCCCAGCGAATAGATATCCGCGCGCCCATCCACCCGATGCGTGCTCACCGCTTGCTCCGGGGCCATGTAGTCGCAGGTCCCCATTACCTGCCCCGTAAATGTCAACTGATCCTCCGTGACGCCGTCCTTGGCCCGATCGAACATCAGCCGGGCCAGCCCCATGTCCAGGATCTTCACCACCCCCGAACGATCCACCAGCAGATTGCTCGGCTTGATGTCCCGATGGATCACCCCCTGACTGTGGGCATACGCCAGGCCTCGCGCCGCCTGAAGCACACACTCCAGGGCTTCCTCCAATGGCATCGGCCCATGCTCTTTCACCAGGCTCGCCAGGTCCTGACCATCCACATACTCCATCACCAGATAGTGAATCCCATGCTGCTCCCCCGCGTCGTAGGCCGTCACAATGTTGGGATGGCTCAGGCGGGCCGCCGCCTTCACCTCCCGATAAAACCGTTGCACCGACTCCGGGTCTTTCATCGCCTGCGGCGGCAAGGTCTTGAGGGCCACCACCCGCTCCATCCGCCGATGCCGGGCCTTGAAGACAACCCCCATCCCGCCCTTGCCAAGCTGGTCCAAAATCTCATATTCCCCCAGCACCAGGAATTTCGTTTTCCCCCGCAAAACACACCCCGCCTGAAAAGATGTCAGCACCCCGTGTCGGACCAGTTCCCGCGCTACCTCCTCGCCGGAGTCGGGAAGGCCCTCTTTAAACCACCGGTTGCGGTATCGCTCCAGATCTTCCGAAGAGAAAAGCCCACTCGCTTGAAGAGCCTGCCAGAACTGCTCGCCCGTCACCATGACAAGCCCCCCTCGTTACCCAGCCGGACGTTCCGCCTTTCGGCACGACAACTTGATCGGGTTGGCCCCGCAAGTCGCAGCCCAAAAGTCGAACCGGAAGCCCACACGGATTATAACCAACCAAAGCGAAGAGTTAAACAAATCGGGACAAGTTGACGGTTATTGCTGGAATATTGAAGTATTGGACAATGCCCATCGCGAAGGTGGCCCTCCTCTTCGGCGTTCGCAGGAGGATTTTCCGGTTCCGATTTCGGGTGGATAAGGTGAACCGTTTCCGTTCTGAACATTTTTGGCCACGGAGTCAGTTAATAGACTGAGTTTGGCAATGGAGTCAGTTAACAAACTGACACTGGGCAAAATCAGGAGACGCACAAAACGAAGACACATAGAACACCGGTCAGGCCCACAGGGGCCACGGCATGCGTGCCTATCCGAAAAAATGCCGCCCGTGCGGAAACATCTTGATGAGGCCTGGTTGTCAGTCTTTTTGGGAAAGCCCCGTTGGTCAGGGCCGTTTTTTAACTGGGAGGAGTACGCTATCATGCTGGACATAAGATCGGTTGTGGGGAAAAAGCAAACTTGTGGGGAGGTGTTCACCATGAACGCAGTTCAGCGAACGCACCGTGGACTTATCTCAGGGCGAATACTGAGGTGGAATTCCTTGCGTTGGCGATTGCCAGAGCTGGTGCAGGGTATCTTTGCGGCTTTTGTATTCTGTCTGTGTTTTTCTCCTGCGAGCGGGGCGGAGAAGGCAGGGGAAGGGGCTGAGTACCCAAACATCGTTATCATTCTTGCCGATGACCTGGGTTATGGCAGCGT
>NZ_JACIYL010000372.1 GCF_014359955.1 Thermogutta sp.
CTGGCTTGTCATGATGGTCAATGCGGTATTGTGGAGCATCTGGTTTTTCACCATTTCACTCACCTGTTCCTCTACTGACACATCATTGCCGTCATGGCGGACAAACGGTCGTTTCTCCGATGACCAATTGGGCGGTTTCGCCCCCAGGTAATAGGTTCGATCTCCCGGGGAGCTGAAGCGCACCGCGTTCTTTTCCGCTAGGGCCTGTCGTAGATGCGCCCGAAAATCCTCCACCGGCAAGTCCATCGCCTGATAACCAGGCGTATCCAAATTGGCCAGGTTACCTGCCAGGACCGTATGCCTGACCTCGGTGAAATCGGCCACACTAGCCAACAGAGGAATGCTGGTGCCGGTGAAAATTCCGTTCCACATATGTGTTTCTACCTCATGCGTGGTGCGACTTAAGTGCAATCACCGTGCCAAAAGTGCAGACAAAGTCCTGGCGGCTTTAGCGGTGCTTTTTTGCCTTGTTTCCGCAGACACTCATCCCTCACACAGCCGTGATACTGGCAATTTCTGCCGAAACGTTTCGGCAAATTCTGCCGCTCATCCTGTTCGTGAAAAACGCTTTGCTCGCGGAGGATACCCATATTGACGCAGCTTTTCCGTGAGTGTGCGGACCCCAATCCCCAGTGCCTTGGCGGTTTTCTCACGGTGTCCGTCAAATTTCTCTAACGTGGCTTCAATCAGGTAGCGCTCCATGTCCTGCAAGCTGATACCGACCGGAATACCGATCGGCCGCGGGCTGGTAGGGGACGCCGGAAGCCACCTGCCGATCTGGTCTGCCGTGACACGATCTTCCGTGGTCAACACACACAGCCGGGTGACAAGGTTTTCCAACTCGCGGACGTTCCCCGGCCAATCGTGCTCCATGAGTCTGTTCAGGGCCGCATCATCCAGCTCCGGAACTGGGCGTCCCAGTCGCTCTGCACAACGCATTTGAAAATGCACGATTAATTCGGGAATATCTTCTTTTCTTTCTCGCAGCGGCGGAATATGAATAGGTAAAACCGCCAGACGGTAATAAAGGTCCTGTCGGAAGCGGCCTTCGGCGATTTCTTTTTCCAGGTCTCGATTTGTCGTGGCCAAAACGCGAACGTCCACATGTAACGTTCGGCTGGATCCGACTCGCTCAAACGCCCGTTCCTGGAGGACGCGGAGAAGTTTGGCCTGCAGCGCAGTGTCGATTTCCGTGATTTCGTCGAGCAGGAGGGATCCCCTGTGGGCCAGCTCAAAACGTCCCATCCGATCCGAATCCGCTCCTGTAAACGCCCCCTTCTCATGGCCGAAAAGTTCACTTTCCATCAGATGCGCGGAAAGCGCCGGGCAATTAACGCTGACAAAAGGTCCGGCAGAGCGCGGACTAAGATAGTGAATAAGTCTGGCAACGAGTTCCTTTCCCGTGCCGCTTTCTCCAAGAATGAGTACTGTTTCGCTGGTGGCGGCAACCTGTTCTATCCTGCGGCGGAGTTCCTGCATAGGCCGGCTGGAACCCACCAGAACAGGCATGTTCTGCTCCGGTCCTGCTGGTGAGGAGTTTTCTGCCGGGTGCAGGACCTGATTGTGACGCAGCGCCTCCGCCACGAGGCGCTCTAGCTGTCCGGCGTCGAAGGGTTTTTCAATATAGTCAAAGGCACCATGACGCATTGCTTCGACCGCCGAAGCGACCGTGGCGTACGCCGTCACCATGATCACTCGTGTCGGGATCTGTCGCCTCTCAATGTGCCGTACAAGGTCAAGTCCCGACATTCCCGGCATATTGAGGTCGGTGACGACTACATCCCAGCAGGATCGGGCAAGCAAGTCGATGGCCTCGGCTGCACTTCCGCAGGCCTGCACCTCGTGCCCCGCCCGTCGCAGTATGTCGGCCATCGCCTCGCGCGAAGCGGCATGGTCATCCACGACGAGGACTCTGCCCGTCCGCCGAAGGTGCGTCCTTGCCGGTTCCTGTCTTTTGGAGGTTCTAACTTCGCCCATATTTCGACGACTCCATTCGCGCTTTATTCATTTATAAATCACGTTTTCACGCTGCCTGTCTACCCATCTGTGTGGGGATGACGCAGCGGTTGGGAAGGTGAATTTGAAAGACAGCGCCCCCGTGTCTTCCGTTCTGGACGGTTATCGTGCCACCATGGAGTTGAACGAGGTGTTCGACGATCGCCAGTCCCAGGCCCGTTCCATTTGCCTTGGTCGTGAAAAACGGCTCAAACGCGTGCTGAAGGGCTTCCTCACTGAGTCCGGGACCGGTATCGGCAACCGAGATCACAAGATCGCGGCCCGCGGCCGCCGCGCGAACAGTCACCTCGCCGCCGCTGGGCATCGCATCAAGAGCATTGAGCAGAAGATTGATAATCGCACGACGCAAAAGATCGCGGTCCGCCCAGGCCAAAAGCAGTTCCGGGACTTCTACTTTGACAAGCACCTTCTGTGAAACCGCCTGCAATTCTATTTCCTTTGTGATATTCGTCAACCACGGCTTCAGCTCAAAAAGGGTTTCCTGAACTTCTCGATCGGCGGCGAATTGCAACATATCGTTTAAAACACTTTGTGCGCCCTGGACTGCCTGCTCTATTTTCTCGATTATTTCCACAGACTCTGCGTTGGTAACACGCCGCTTCAAAAGACTCACATAGAGTGACACCGGAACAAGGCTGTTTCGCAGCTCATGGGCAATGTGAGCGGCCATTCGCCCAAGGTCGGCGAGTCGGTCCTTTCGGGCAAGCTCGCGGTTTTTCTTCTCAAGCTCCGCCGTCAGCCGCCTGACTTCCGCTTGAAGGGCTTCGTGAGTCTGTTCCAGGCGGAGTGTCGCCGCATGCCAGGCCTCGAGGATGGCGGCCAGGTCTGTACCTTCGCCGGCCCGGTCCGATTCCTTCGGTATCCACTGAGTACCGTTTTCCACCTGATTAAGTCGGTCGTTTTCGTTCATATCATCCATGGTGTGCAACCAGAACATCACCCGAAGCAGCACTGAAACAACGGCCCGATTGGAACCCCGTTTACAGGGTGAGGTCCAGTTCTCCGCCGGTAATGCTGTTTCCGCCTGTGTACGCCGCCCGTGCCTGAGATATTTCGTGAAGGTGCCCCAACTCCGTCGCGATGGCGTCACGCCGCTCTTCCAGGCGTGCCTGGCACTGCTGTTCCACTTGCACGATTTGTTTCAAAAGATCGCGGCATGCGCTGACGATCTCCGGCAGTTCTGGGGCAGTGCCGGGATCCCCTTTCGCCCATTCGGCTTTCTGATCCTCATAGTGCTTTAGCCGGTTATCCACCTCCTGCAACCTTGCCAGTAAAGCCTGTTTACGTGCCAGGACATCGAGTACTCCATCGATCTGGTTATCTTCCACATAAGCGTACTGATACTGGGTTAAGCCCCAAATATCTGTCAGGATCGCATGTTTTTCTGACCACAGCTCTCGTATGAAGTTCGACATATCTCACCTTATCCGTCCCAATCTTTTAACCTGCCGATGTGGCGGGCCTGGGCTGTGTTGTTAAACGGTCTTAAATGAGAGATGTGTATTTCCCTTTATATTGGCTACATCATTGTTGTATCCATGCTTGTATTGGATGTTCAGAGTTACGTCTCAATTTCCAAGATATTTATAAATGACGTGCCAACCACGCCAGACGGTCCAGCCACTCTTCTCGGGTAAAAGGAGTTGATTTTTCCAGTTTGGTATCCTGTGGCAGCCGGTTGAGCATGATTTTCGCCTGTTCCAATGTGATTTGTGCTTCCCTGGTGCGTCCCATCGCCCCGTAACAGCGGGCCATCTGAATGTATGCGTCGAGGACCTCCGGTTCCGACTGCAACCGATTGGTGAGCGTGACGTAGGTGGTGATCGCGTCTCCGAACCGTCCCAGGCGATAGAGGACATCACCCAACGCGAAATACACGTTGCGGAGAAGTTTTTGCGTGGCCGGACTGACAGGTCCCTTGTCCCATTGCGTGTCCAACTCCTTCTGGACAATCCGAAGTTCCTGGAGGGCATTCTGAAGCCAATCGCGTGTTAAAGCGGATTGCGTGCCGGTGCTGGTGGGCTGAATTGACGATTTGGCTACCGCAGCGCGAAGATAAAGCTCCGCCAGAAAATACCGGGCCTCCGGGACGCGATGGTCCTGGGGATAACGCCGCACGGCTTCCTCCAGTTTCTCCAGCGCTTCACGATCCCGCCCGAGGCGAA
>NZ_JACIYL010000373.1 GCF_014359955.1 Thermogutta sp.
CATCGCCATCACTTTGTTTATCAAGGGACTGAATCTCTATCCCTGGGCGACGGGTGACTTCTTTCTGCACCATCCCGAATTACGGCACAAGACAGTCTATTTGAATATTCCGTTTTTCATATTGCGGGCTGCCTTTTGCCTGGCAGTATGGTGGTGGCTGGGGCGCTTTTACCTGACGCGGTCTGTGGCGCAGGATGCGGATGGGGACCCGCGATGGACACGCATTATGGAAAAATGGAGTCCCGCGGCCGCCCTCCTCTTCACAGTCACCGTGACCCTCGCCTCGTTCGACTGGGTCATGTCGCTCGCCCCCGCATGGTACAGCACCATTTTTCCGGTGTATATCTTTTCCGGGTGCGTTGTGGGAGGGCTGGCCGGACTGATCCTGATTCTTTTACTTGCCCAGGGCTTGGGGCTTTTATCGCACCGAGTTGTCACCGTCGAACACTATCACGATCTTGGAAAACTTCTTTTTGGATTTGTCATCTTTTGGGGCTACATCGCTTTTTCGCAATACATGCTCATTTGGTACGGCAATATTCCCGAGGAATCTCAGTTCTATCTCCCCCGTCAGCAGGGCATCTGGCTGTTTGTATCCCTGGGCCTTATCTTCGGGCACCTGCTCGTTCCCCTTGTGGGAATGATGCCCCGGGCGATCAAGCGCAATGCCTGGACGCTGGGATTTTTCGCCGTATGGTTGCTGGTCTTTCACTGGCTGGACCTGTACTGGCTGATCAAACCGAACTGGCACGCAACCGTCACGCCTTTATCACTGGTCGGCGGAATCCTCGGTGGAGCTGGTGTGTTCGGAATCATCACCGCAATCGTTCTGAAAGGCCTGACACGCTACGCCCCGATCCCCGTGCGTGATCCACGCCTGGACGAGGCAATCCACCATGAGGTGGTGTGACATGGTGAGGGATGACATCGGTGATGGCAGAATTGCGTAACTGACAAATGGTGGTCCGTGATGAGTAGCCAAACTGTCCACGACGCAGAATTAGAAACCCAGGTACAAGGCGAAAAAGACGTCAATGCGACCGTTATCGGCCTGATTGGGTTTGTGGGGGCGATTATTGTCTTTGCAATCATTATCCTGCTTCAGGTTATTTATTATGCCTGGGTCAGCCGGATTGAAGCTCGGGATCGGCAGGTACTTCCTGAAGAAATCGTGACGGTTAAAACGGAGCAGCAACTGCGTCTGGCTGCAGCGGCGTCCCAGGCCGGAAAAGAGGCGGGTGTCCTGCCCATCGACCAGGCCATGCGGCTGGTCCTCCGTGACCTGCGCGCGGGGCGACCGGCCGCTGAGATTGGGGGGAGGATGCAGCCGACCACTTCAGCGGCTCAAACCGGAGAAAAACCGGTCAGCCGACGCCAGAGGCCAAATCACCACCAAAAAATCCGACTACGGAGATAAAAAATTGAAGGTCCCCGACAATTGTTGGAGCGGCTCGGTTGCAGGGCATACAATTTTGAAAGACCGAAGCAGCCATCCAACGTCCAACCCGGAGTATTCCGTCAGCGCGGTTGGCCGATAAACCGCGCAGCAAACGGGAGGAACTCAAGATGTCACGAGACCGTCTCTTGACGATATTACTGGCGTGCGGGCTGATCCTGCTGGGGACAAGCGCAAAGGCACAATTGTCCCAGACTGCGCCCGACGAACTGGAAGGTGTGGGAGTCGATGAGAAACTCGGAAACACGCTTCCACTGGATCTGGAGTTCACAACCTCCGAGGGCCGACCGGTGCGTTTGAAGGATCTCTTCGACGGGAAAACGCCGGTGTTGCTGACTCTCAATTATTCCAACTGCCCCAAGCTCTGCCATCTTCAACTCAATGGCCTTTTCGAAGGGCTGGAATCCCTTGATTGGACTCTCGGCGGCAAATTCCGGATGATCACGGTGAGTATCAATCCCGAAGAGACAACGAACCGGGCAGCCGCGACCAAGCGGCACTATCTGTCCGCCTATCAGCGTCCGGAAGCGGACCGCGGTTGGTTCTTTTTGACCGGCAAAGAGGAGAATATCAAGCGTCTGGCGAACAGCGTGGGCTTTTATTATCGCTATGATTCGGCAACAAAACAATTCATTCATCCGGCAGTCACTATTGTCTGTACGCCCGAAGGCAAAATCTCGCGTTACCTTTACGGCGTGGAATATCCCGCCCAAAATATTCGCCTGGCGCTTCTGGAAGCGAGCGAAGGGAAAATCGGGACGACCACCGATCGCATCATCCTGTTCTGTTTTCATTACGACCCCACGCGGGGGACCTACACCCTGGCAGCCTATCGGCTGATGCAGGTCGGCGGCGCCCTGACGGTGTGTGTGCTGGGAGCAGTCCTGGCGGTGTGGTGGTGGCGGGAAAGAACCCATCGGCATGCAGACGATAGCCGCCCTAACACCCACGGAGAAGATGCCGCATCATCGCCTGACCAGCCATCAGGCGAACAATAGAACTTGGCAGCGAACTCATGTTCCGAGTGTTTTATTCGCGTATTCTGATTAGATAACACGAGTATGGATCCGTTATACATCACCAACCCTTTGACAGGTGCCCTAATGATGGGTGCTTTACCGCTGGCTCAAAGCGGGAGTTTCTGGCTGCCGCCGTCCGGGTCCACCACGGCATCGGCTGTGGACTGGTTGTTTTATTTTCTGTTCTACGTGGCCGCATTTTTCTTTCTGTTAATCGTCACTTTGATGACGATTTTCGTCCTCAAGTATCGCGTGCGCCCTGGTCGGGATGCGCCCGAACCCTCTCCCAGCCATAATACCTGGCTGGAGTTGACCTGGTCGGTTATTCCCACCATGATCATCATCTTCATATTCGCGGTCGGGTTCGCCGGCTACATGGACATGCGGACTCCTCCGCCGAATGCCTATGAAATTCGAGTGACTGGCCAGAAGTGGAAGTGGTTTTTCACCTATCCCACGGGGTACGTCGATGAGAATCTTCACGTGCCTGTGGATCGCCCGGTGCGCCTTGTGATGACCAGCCGTGACGTCATTCACAGTCTGTTCATCCCGGCGTTTCGACTCAAAATGGACGTGGTGCCGGGACGATACACATCCACCTGGTTTCAAGCAATCCAGCCGGGCGAGTATGACCTGTTATGTGCCGAGTATTGTGGAGACAATCACTCCTCGATGCTTGCCAAGGTCATCGTGCATCGCCCTGGCGAGTTCGAAAAATGGTTGGAAGAGGCGTCCAACTTCATGAAAAATCTTTCACCTGTCGAAGCCGGTCGAATACTTTATCAGCGTCAGGGGTGTGCCCAATGCCATTCGATCGACGGCTCCGTGAAGGTGGGTCCCAGTTTTCTCGGACTTTTCGGAAGCGAAGTCAAACTGGCGGATAGTTCCACGGTCACGGCGGACGAGAACTATCTGCGCGAGTCGATCCTGGTACCCGATGCCAAAATCGCAGCGGGATTTCGACCGCAGATGCCCCCGTATCAGGGGCTTCTTGATGAAGATAAAATTGCCGCTCTTATTGAGTTTATTAAGTCACTTAAATCCGATCAGTCGGCTGGAGGACATAACTGATGGTCACTGAAGTTGCGGAACCCAGGCCGGTGGCCCGCGCCACACCTCCGGACTATCTTCACGACGGGCGTGGAATCTGGTCGTGGCTTTTCACCCTCGATCACAAGAGGATCGGGGTCATGTATCTTGTGGGCATTTTGACCTCGTTGCTCTTGGGTGGGATTTTCGCGCTGCTGATTCGTACTCACCTGGCAATCCCGGCGCTGGTCCATCATCCCGGGCAGACGACGTCATCCGGCAACAGTGTTGCCGTGGTGGTGGGCCCCAGCCAGCCGGCTCCGGCCGGCACCTCCACCGCGCAGGATGCCGCGGCCCAACTGACCGCCGAATCAGAAGCAGCGACCGCGGCGAGCACCGTGCAGCCGACACCTCCGCGCTATCTGCTGACACCGAAGGAATATAATCGTGTATTTACCCTTCATGGGGCGATTATGATATTCCTGGTCATCATCCCCGGTATCCCTGCGGCACTGGGGAACTTCGTGCTGCCACTGATGCTGGGAGCCAAGGACGTCGCGTTTCCCCGCCTCAACCTGATGAGTTTCCACCTCTGGCTGATCGGGCTGGTGTTTTTCCTCGTTGTCCTGTTTACCGGGGGGCTGGATACGGGATGGACGTTTTACACCCCCTACA
>NZ_JACIYL010000374.1 GCF_014359955.1 Thermogutta sp.
GGTGGAACCGTCGTCTACGTAACAGATGTCCCAAGAGCAACCGAGGGATTGAAGAACTTCGCTCAATTCTCCGTGCAGGGTCTCGATATTGCCCGCTTCATTGTGCAGCGGAATCACCACAGACACCGAGAGCGGCTGCCTCGTCATTCCATTGCAGGCGTCAGAATCCATTTCAGCTTCCTTGCCGAAATCGTTGCAATCCTGGCTAGCGCGAGCAAGAATTTGACAGAGCTTCCCGTTGACTGGTTCGACGTGTGGCATAGCGCCGGGGAATCCGCCGGCGATCGTCCTCCGGGGATTTCCACATGTTGAACCCGTTTGTAACGCCGCTGTAACGCTCCGTTGGGCAGGTCGAGTATAGCGAAACTGCGCAAACTCGGGCAATGTCAAATTCCCGGTGATTTCCGAGGCGGGCGCGAGCGGGCAAGAATTCCAAAGGCGGTCGGGTGATGGATGAATCGCCCCGAACGAAAGCGAGTCCATCGGCCGTGGCTCTCGTTTTGGAAGGGCCATCCGTGCATTGCCGCTACCGGCTGCTATTGCCCAGGGAATAGCGTCGGGGCTGATCCCAGAGGATGGGCCCTTTTTGCGGAAGTGCGACGGGAAGACCTCGCCTTTTCCCATATTCCCCGAGTAGTTCTGTCACCCATGGTGGGGGAACTTCGCGTTCCGTGACTCTTGACTTGGAAAGCTGGAATCAGAAACTGAAATGAAAGCAGCGAGCAGCTATGAGTGTGGACGGTCACTGTCCCCGTGTGGAGTGACGGTTTCCGCGGGAGGTGATTCCTTCTTGCGGACCAGGATGGCAGGGGGCAATGCAGGCAAGGACTTGCCGCCTTTCGTGAGGACGCTCGCGGCAGTGGTCCGCGGGCCCCGGCGGAGCCGACAGGGCCACCGGTGACAGGGGATGGATTCAACCCACTCAGGGAGTGGAGGAAGCAAACATGCGGGCAGACGATCCACATGCCCAATCGGATGAGCCGAAAAATCAGTCGGACCAGCCGGAAAAGGCGGCCGAATCAGCGGGCCCGGCCGATCAGCGCATTGTTGTGGACGAAGACTGGAAAGCCCCGGTGGAAAAGGAAAAACAAGAGGCCCGAAAGCAGGAGGAGTCCGCGCCGTCACCCGAGGAGGGTGATCCGCCTTTACCACCGCCCACATTGACCGGCCTGGCCAGCAGCTTCTCGATGCAGGCTCTGGCAGCCCTGGGGCTTTTGCCCGATCCTCTGACCGGAAAGGTCGAGGTGCGGCTGAATCGGGCGAGGCACCTCATCGACACCATCAATCTGCTCTATGAGAAGACAAGTGGAAACCTCACGCCAGAAGAGAAACGAGCCATGGAGCAAATGCTTCATGAGCTTCGCCTGGCCTTTGTGCAGATTCAGGCGGCACAAAAGCGGTCTTCTTGAATTGGCCTTACGGCAATGAAGGTCGTACTGGCAAAGGAGTGACAGGCTCATCCCGTTCACGGCGGGAATCCCGGCGCTGAGGAAGTAGGGAGCTTTCCGCCGCGTCGGGGTTTGCATGCCGAGGTGCCACCAACCAGGTTTCTGTCGTCTTTTTCTGGAAGCCGCTGAAGAAGCCACCACTGAAGAGGCCACCAGCTTGGCCGGTCGTCACACCAGGCCTTTTCTCACCGCCCAAACCGCAGCCTGCGTGCGATCATTCACGTTCAGTTTTCGCAGAATATTCTGGACGTGCTCTTTCACTGTTTCGACGCTGATGTCCAGAGAGTTGGCGATCTCCCTGTTGGAAAGTCCCAGGGCGATATGCCGCAGCACCTGAGTTTCCCGCTGGGTGAGCTGGACCATGTCATCCTCGATGGGCTGCTTGGACTGCATCGCCTGAATGACCTCGCCGAGTCGGCTGTCGATTTTGGGCGGTTCCCCGGCCGCTGCCGCGTGAATCGCCCGGAGGATTTCGTCTCGCCCAGCCCCTTTCAAAAGGTATTCGGACACCCCGAGTGCGACGGCTCTCGCGGCGTAGCTTTGATAGTCGTAGGTAGAGAGCAGGACCACCCGCGTGTCCAGGCCCTCCTCGCGAATTTTCACCAGAGTTTCCAGACCGTCGAGGTCGGGAAAGCGGATGTCCAGAATGAGAACGTCCGGGCGGAGGGCTTTTACCTTTTCAACCGTTTCGGCGCCGGTGGCGGCTTCACCGATAACCTCGACATCCGAGCCCTTGAGGAGCTCTTTCAAACCCCATCGGATCACCTCATGATCATCGGCTATGAGAACCCGTATCGCCATCTTGGGGGCCCTCCAAAACTGAGACCATTTTCTTTCAGGGCACTGACCCGTCGGGTCTCGTCGCAACCCTTCCCATGAGGGGACGATCCCCGCAGATCTTCTGGCTATCATCATCTTACCACCCTTGTGGCGGAATGGAAACCACCACCAAGGTGAGCTAATAGTTGGCCCCCCATTTCTGATGGTATCCGCCCACGCCGACTGCGCTTAGTGTCGGGAATTGTTCTGCATGTTTCCTGGATTGCGCATGTTGACTCACGGCTTTGTGTAAGGTAGATACTTCTCGACGGGTTTTTGTGTTTTTGCCCTCGCCGGGGCCTCCCTCTGCAAATGTTGATCACGATTCGGCAGGTGCGTCCCATGCCCAAGGCAGCACTCTTGCTTGTTGACGATGATCGCCATCTTCTTCAGGCGATGGCCAACTGGCTACGGGAGCAGGGGTATCGCGTGGACACAGCGACCGGTGTGGAGGAGTCGCTTCGGGAACTGACGCGGCGGTCCTACGACGTGGCCGTCGTGGACATCCGACTTTCCGACGGCGACGGGTTCGACGTTCTGAGGTTTTGCCGGGAACGGTACCCGGAAATGCCCGTCATTCTGGTGACGGGTTACGGTTCCGTGGACCTTGCTGTCGAAGCGATTCGCGCCGGGGCGTTTGATTTTCTCACCAAACCCCTCATCGACGAGGAGCTCGAGGTAGCCATCGAGCGGGCGCTCAATCAGAAACGGGTGGTTGAGGAAAACAAAAATCTGAAGACGCAGCTCGACCTGCGCTATGGTCTGGATGCCATCGTGGGTCGGGACCACCGGATGCTCCGAGTCTATGACGTGATCGAGGCTGTCGCCGACACCAAAGCGACCGTCCTTATTACCGGGGAGAGCGGCACGGGCAAGTCCCTGATTGCGCGGGCCATTCACCGGCGGAGCAGTCGGCGAGACAAGCCGTTCGTGGAAGTTGCGTGTGGCGCCCTGCCCGAAACCCTTCTGGAAAGCGAACTCTTTGGACACGTTGCGGGGGCATTCACTGGTGCCACGGGTGACAAGATCGGAAAGTTTAAACAGGCGGATGGGGGCACGATTTTTCTCGACGAGATTGGGACGGCCAGCCCGGCTCTCCAGGTCAAACTCCTCCGTGTTCTTCAGGACTACCAGTTTGAACCAGTTGGCAGTACGGAGACGATCACGGTGGACGTGCGGGTGATCCTGGCCACCAACGAGGACCTGCAAAAGGCGGTTCAGGAAGGACGATTCCGGCGGGATCTGTATTACCGCATTAACGTCATCAACATTGAGTTGCCTCCGCTGCGGGAAAGGGTATCGGATATTCCTCTTCTCGCGGAGCACTTCCTCAAACGGATCTGCGAGGAGATGGGAAAACCCCTCAAGACTCTGAGCGACGAGGCGCTGGCGGCCCTCCAGGCGTATCGGTGGCCCGGCAATGTCCGGGAGCTTCAGAACGTCCTTGAACGGGCTGTTCTTCTTGGACGAAAACCTGTGATCACCCTGGAGGACCTCCCGCCTGATGTGGCGGCGGCGCTCACCCCCGGACTGAGCGCTCCGGAAAAGGCTCCGTTAAAACAGGCCCTCCAGCTTCCCGAACGGCAGATTATTCTGCAAATGCTGGAGATGCACAACTGGAATCGGCAGGCGACGGCCAAAGCGCTGGGAATCAATCGCACGACGCTGTACAAGAAGATGAAGCGTCTGGGGATCGAGGAGCCCGAGTCTATTCGGGCAAAATCCGAGGAGCACGGCACATCGGTGTGTCGATGATCTCGACAGGCGTGTCGATCAGCGCGACAGAACTCGCGGTTGCCGCATCATTCGGCGATCCGTGTCACCCGGACGAGGTCCATTCCCTATAATCTAAGTTGACAGTTCAGCGAAAGTTAAGCGAAGTGATCGCAGTCGTAGAGCGGGCTGCCAAAC
>NZ_JACIYL010000375.1 GCF_014359955.1 Thermogutta sp.
TGGCGCCTCGCCCACCGTACGTGATCGTGCCTCCAAGCGTTACCGAGAACTGCTACCCGGGAATTTCTCCAAAAGCTCCCCCGATCCTCCTCTCCCCGTACGCGCCTCCGGGGTTCTCTGCAATCCTGGAAGGCGCCCCGTGGTTTGCCCGGCTGCACTTTCCAAAGGGAAACTCTCTGATCGTTAAACTTCAGAAAGTCCGTATCGTGGCTGCAGCGCAGGGATTACCCGAAAGCGTGAAGGGCGAAATTGTGATCGGACACGGTGCCGAGGTTACCGGGAAACCGGAGGACCACACTGTTGTGGATATCCCCGCGGATCAAATTTCGTGCCCGCCGAATTCTCAAACCACTTGCGTGGTACTCGTGGAGCACGAGGGCACGGTTTACATCGTGACTCTCGCGCATCCCGTGGAGTGCACCCCCACAAAGGCAGCCAACCTCTGAATCAGAACGGCCTGTGAGCAGGGGGTCCGACAATACTACCGGCAGCCTGCTTCTCGCCGTTTTCGCAGGTGCAAGGCGTCAACCCTGGGTTTCTAAGGCACCACCGGGCGGGCAAAGTCTTCCGGCGTGATCCTGGGTTTAACGCTTCGCACGCACCGGAACCCCAGCCCGGGCTTCTTCGTCCCCTCATGGAGCACCAGCCGGGGTGTGCTTATCCGGGGCACTTCGACAGATTCCGGTCTGCGATCCAGGATGGAAAGCGTCGCGCCCCATATCACTCGGCCCCGGATCGTTCTGCTCGGAGATCCTGTCAGGTCGGGCAGGAAAGCCGTCGTGATCGTCCACTCAGCCACGTTGGAAAAAAGTCCCCTGACCGGGTGCTGCGGGTCCACAAGGAGAACCTCTCCAGTATCTTCTGTCACCGGGCCAAATGTAACATTGACTTTCTGTGTTCCAGCCCTGGATCGTTCACGTTCTAAATACGTCGCCGCCAGCAGGAATTCCACTTCCGTGGGGATTCGCTTGCCAAAAGCCTCTGCAAATGCAATCGCCTGATCGAGAGATATGCACACGAGCGGATCGTTGTCGTCGGGCTTTCCCGACAAGCAGCCTGTAGAGTCTGGTTGCTCGCCTTTGTTGCCACGATACCTTTTGAATGTAACCTCCTCTGTGTCCAGGAAAAAGCTGGGGACAAATTCACGATGCGGTGTGGGAACTGCGCCTTCGGAAGCCGAGGGCTTCCTCAGAGGAACGGTTGTGACCTCACCCCCGGGAATGAGCGCCATGTCGCGAGTCACAAACTGGTTAGGAATTTTGACCACGGGCAACGTGACTGTCTTGCCATCCCATGCCCACGAACGGTGAGGATAGATTGCGGGAACTTCTTTCCGATCGCGGGGCACGTGCCGATAAACCTCATGAAACCGGCCATCAGGAAGGTAGGCTACCACAAGATAATCTCCGGAAACGAGCTTCTGCAGCACGGGGCTTTTCCTGGGCGTGGTGGCCTTCTCTGGAACTGGTTCGCCTGACTCCGGATCAATCGGAATGAAAACCACATTGGCCCCCGAGGGGAGGGTATCCAAGGTGACCTGTCGGAACTGCGACCAATGTCGGTACACCTGGATACCGGCCGCTGTCGCCACAACGAGCGCCAAAGTCACCAAACCGGCCAACGTAATCGCCAGTGCGCGATTCCTTTCCACCCAGCGTGCTGTCCGGCCCATCCAGCCCACCCGTCTTGCGCGAATGGGCAATCCCGCGCGGAATCGCCGAAGATCCTCAGCAAACTCAAGTGCACTCTGGTAGCGGGCCGCGGGGTCTTTGGCAAGGGCTTTCAGGCAGATCGTTTCCAGATCTCTGGGGACTTGCCTGTTAAGACGTCGGGGAGGGATCGGATCCACAGATCGGATCTGGTCCAGCAGTCCATGCACACTCTCTGCGTTGAAAGGCAGCTTGCCAGCCAGCATTTCGTACAGGATCACACCCAGCGAAAACACGTCGCTGCGGGCATCGGCGTAGCACGCCCCTCCCTTGGCCTGTTCCGGTGACATGTATGACGGCGTGCCCAGGACAAGCCCTTCAGCCGTCACGGTGGAGTCGGTCGCCAGTTCTTTTGCCAGTCCGAAATCAGTGACATAGGCACGCTGGTTGGTATCAAGAAGGATGTTTCCCGGTTTCAGGTCCCGGTGGATGATCCCTTCCTGATGAACGTAATGAAGGGCATCCGCAACCTGGATACATATATCCACAATTTGACACAACGTCGGCCGCTTTGCTGCCAAATAATTGGCAAGCGTGCATCCCTCGATATAGTCACTTGCGATGTAAATCCGCCCGTCTGCGACTCCCACCTCATGAACGGCCACAATGTTGGGATGGCGGAGCTTGGCAGCAGCGCGGGCCTCGCGCAAAAACCACCGTTTCGTCCCCTCATCCATCATCTCTGTGCGGGGGATCTTGAGGGCCACAATGCGGTTGAGCCGAATATCCCGCGCTTTAAAGACTTCCCCGAACCTTCCGGTTCCTATGTGCTCGAGGAGCTGAAAATGACCTAGGGCGATGAGATCTTTGGGATGGATGGAGAGACTGGTCGTTTCAAAAGGATTGTGTCGACCGCAGCGCGGACAGACCACATCGTCGGGTAGCTTATCGACGCCCACTTCCAGCGTGCCCGAGCAGTACGGACAGCGGATGATCATGATTGCGCCCCCGACGATGTTCGCTGATCCAGACCCTCACCATTGATTCACTCACAATTCATTATATCACCCCCACGGGGATTGGAACCCATTGAGAGAAGAAAGGAAAGAAAAAAGTTGACGGGCGAGTACACGAACGGTGAGCATTTCCCAGACAGCCACCTGTCCTTCGGGATTTGCTCATTATGTTATGCGTATTTTGCAAAAACCACCGAGATGGTTCAAACGATCAAATCATTCGGTGGAAATTAACTGGCTTTCCCGGTTTTCCCCGCTGCTACTGGTAGGCACAAACACGCGAATGGGCCGCGCGATGCCCACATTCACTGCGTAGTTGCGGAGGCGGAAGCGAATCGCGGGGGTGATTTCCTGGCCTTTGCTGCAAAGGAGCGTCCCATTGACGGAGTACACGTTATCGGCCAGGATCAGGCCGTCCACCAGGTCGGAAACCTTCATCTCTCGCACCACACACACGCGATTCAGGTTGAGCGTCCGTCGCAGCGCCGCCACAACTGAGGGATCGTACCAGCCGTGACGATCCATGATTTCGGCGAGCGCCATCTCGGGGGAAATACCCGCCTGAATGAGATCGTCCCAATCCATGGCCAGTTTCAGTATCCGGGATCCCAGCGGAATCGCATCCTCAGAGACAAGATCGGCTGGAAATCCACGGCCGTCAAACAGCTTTTCTTGATAAGCCACAATGAGGGCCACTTGCTCGAGTCGGGGGATCTTGCTCAGCAAGTCGTAAGCAATTCTGGGATGCGTCTGATAGGTTAACTGTTCGTGCTCTTTGAGGGCCTCGCCCCGAAATACCTTCTGCACAATTTCGTCTGGCATGGCAATACATCCGATCGGGGCGAGCATGGCCGCAATCTCGACCTGCCAGGAATCGCGGACATTGAGCTCTCGACACAGGCGGGAAACGATTTCTCGCACGCGGAGGGCTCGCCCAAAGGCTTCGGGGGCCACCAGGCTCAGGATGTCGGTCAGCACGCGGATGCAGCCAGCCAGGGTTTTGGAGAGAAGCTCGCGCTCTGCTGTGATCAGCCGATACTGCTCCAGTCCCGCTTCCAGCGCACGAGCCAACACTTCCGCTGGACATGGCTTGGTCAAAAACCTGAAAATGTATCCCTCGTTGACTGCGTCAATGGCCGTTTGTTGGTCTGCGTTGCCTGTCAAAATCATCCGCACCGTGTCGGGATTGATCTCGCGGACTTGCCGCAGGAATTCGACTCCGTTCATATTCGGCATCCGCATATCTGAGACGACCACGGCAAACGGTCCCTTCTCCCTGACACAGCGCAGTCCTTCCTCAGGACCCAGCGCCGTCTCCAGATTAAATTTCCGGCGAAGCGTTCTCTGGAACGCCTGAAGGATATGGGCGTCGTCGTCGACAAAGAGAATTTTATCGCTCATGTTCCTCGCTCTTTTGCTGTTTCTCGAAGCATAGCCTGGCTCACATTTCCTTCACTGTCCTCTTCCCCCAGTGTTTCCTCGATCACCCGCTCTACCTCTTTCTCCCACT
>NZ_JACIYL010000376.1 GCF_014359955.1 Thermogutta sp.
TGACAGTCCTCGGGACTTAGTCCCACGCCTGTATCCTCCACCTCGAAAACGGCATACTCCTCCTCCATCCGGCTCCGCAGAACCACTTTGCCACCATCGGGCGTATATTTAATTGCGTTAGATAGTAAATTGATGGCTGCCTGCAACAGAAGATCGCGGTCGGCAACCACGCCCAAATAAAGCGGACTCAGTTCACACTGAAAATCGATGTGCTTTTGTTCTGCATGCGGACGCATCACCCGCGCTGCATCCTCGAGAATTTCGTTAAGCGAATAGTTTTGCTTTTTGACCTTCATAATTCCGGCTTCGATCCGGGCCAGGTTGAGAAGATTTTCAATCAGACGCTGTAGCCTTTCTATCTGGGATTCGATTGTCGTTACAAACTCATCACGCGTGGTTTCGTCCACGTCTTCATCCGCCAGAAGCTCCACGTACGCTCGGATTCCGGCAAGAGGCGCTTTCATCTCGTGGCTAACCGCCGATACAAACTCCGCGTGACGCTTTCGCAAATTCGTTAAAGAACTGGTGTCTTCCAGAACAATCGCCAGACTTGGCAGCGACGATTCCTGTCCGTCGGGACGCCATTCCCGCACAAGGACGCGGAAGTGAAAACGGTGGTCGTCGCCGTCATTTCCCTCCCAATCGAACTGTGTGTCACGGATCTTCAGTCTGCGGATCCGCGCCATCAGTTCCTGGAACAGCTCATTTCCCACGCATGATCGTCCGTCATCAGTGTCCAACTCTTTAAGCCCGAAAAACTCCCTCGCCGCGGAGTTCGCTACTTCCACACGGTCAAAACCATTAACAACCAGTACGGGGTCCGGAAGCAGGTCGAGGACGGACGCAATTTGTCGGGCCACCATTGTGGCTTTTTGAGCTCGAATTTCTGCCACGGCCTGGGCCTGTGTAAGACCCTCAATTAACTCGCCCAACTGCTCAATTCGCCGCGTCAATTGCCTGCCAATATCGTCGTAACCCTTTGGAAATTCCAAAGTTACACCTGGTTCTAGAACAGTTTTTCCGGCGACCACCGACTCCAAACGCCGGACTAATTCCTCCAGCCATCGTCGCGTGGTTTCCCGTTCCTTTGAGGACACGGTTGACTTCAGCAGAACGGCCATCCCGAAGAGTGTTACGGCCGCTGCCGCGACCCACGGCTCCCACCCACCCGTTCCAAGGCCAAGAGTCAACACGGTGATCGACAGGGCCGATATTCCTCCCAAACAGCACAGATTTCTGAAGAGAGTACCCATCTGTTGTCGCGTCATAGCGTGTGTCGATCCTTTCAGCGGAACAGTGAGCCGGTGTCTCGACGGAGTGGCCTGCCCTCGCTGTCGACTTTCGTGGTGCACCTCCCCCTCAAGGAACCATAGGTTGCACCTGGCGGAATGTCCAATCACAATGGCAGCAAAGGTAGGACCGACACGCGATCCTTCATTGGAAGAGAATAGAGCAGAAAAGTTATTTTCAATACGCTGAGAAGAACTGGAACTGTTGGACTACTCAATACAATCAGCACATACGGTTTGTTCAATCGTTGTTTTAAATTTGCAACGATGAGAAGAGCTGACATCATTCGGGAGCCGCTGTACCCGCATCGGCTGCCGGCATTGAAGCTGCGCCACGACTCTCATAGAAAAGTGACCTGGCCCACGTCGTTTTGGCCTTTATGTCCTGCGCAACCATCTCCCGGCGGTTTATGCGCTCTTCAGTTAGCGTCCTGGGCGTTGTCTGAGCGCCTACCTTCACACCTGAACTACCTTGGTTTGCCAAGAAGCCACTTCGGCATCCGGGAGCAATCAGTAGCGATACGACCAAAAGAGATATATTTATCCACGAACAGCGTCGGCGTTGCAAGAACTTATTCGACGTATCTTTTTTCATTAACTCAGTCATCCCAGTGACTCGGCTTTTTTCACCGTGTCGGAGACTCTACTACCGGCCGCGCCCCACTATTCCCCCTCGCAAGCTGGTCCCGGAGGGCTATTGCCTCGACATTGTTCGGATCGAATCGCACAGCCAGTTCTGCCAGCTTTTGCGCCCTCGCATAATCTCCCTGAGCACAGGCCACCCGGGCCTCATCCACCCATCTTCGCGACGCGGTGTGATTCCCAAGAGGATTCATGTTGTCCGCGACGACTCGTTGCCGCCGTCGCCACAAATCACTCGCACTTTGGCCCTCTGACGCCACCTCATAGTCACCCACAATATGAGGAGTTATGAGCACGATGATTTCCTGTTTCGTGGTTGTTTCCACCCGATTTCGAAACGCGGCCCCGATAATCGGAAGATTACCCAGAAACGGAATCTGAGAGGACGTCGTCTGGAGGTCTTCCCTCATAAGGCCGCCAATGATTACCGTAGCTCCGTCAGGAACGAGAATATTCGTTGTCACCTGAGTCGTGTCCTTATTGGGTACGGTGAAGTTGTTGGTAATTTGAACTGCTCCGGTAGAGACCTCCGGGTGGACCTCCATGCGTATCAATCCGTCGTTGGAGATAAAAGGCCGTATGACAAGCTGTGCCCCTACTTTCAAAAAGTCTACTGTCTGGGAAGCCGAGGTCTCCGTGATCGTTGTACTCACATATCCAAGCTCTTTACCGATGAGTATTTCAGCCCTATGTTTGTTGAGGACGAGCAGCCGTGGCGTGGCAATAACGTTTGTGTCACCGAGCGACTCCAACGCATTGATAAACGCCCCGAAGCTCGCATCCAGGTAGGCCAATTTCAGGCCACTGTTGTCGAACTTAACGTCCGACAGGTCATTTGGCAAAAAACCCCATCCAAACTTGATGTATCCCTTATTCCGGAGAAGCTCAAAGCTGATTCCGAACTGGTCTTTATCATCAAGATTTACACTTAAAATCATCGCCTCGATGGCGACCTGCCGTGGGCGCACATCCACCTCGGCCACAATTCTGTCGATCTCCTGAAGGACTTTCTCATAGTCACGCACAATAACGACGTCTGATCCGGCATAGCTGTCTCCGCCGGCGTCCGACGGATTGGGCGCTATGCCCTTTTCCGCTGCGCTGGACACCGTGACAAGACCAATATCTGCGCTCACCAAGGGTTTAATCAGCGATTCCAATTCCTTTGCGGAAACATAGTTTGGCCTGTAAATCCGCGTTGATATCTGGTCGCTCAACTGTTCCAGGAGCTTTATCTCCTGGGAGGTTCCCACATAAATGACTTTGTTATCTTCATACCAGACAAATCCCGCCGCTTTGAGCACCGCCAAAAGTGCCTCTCGTGGCGTCAGATCGTTCAGAGAAAGGCTGAGCTTCCCCTGAACACTGTTGGAGAGCAGAACGTTTATTCCAGCTTCTTTCGCCAGCGTGTGAATTGTATCGCGAATATCGGCCTCCCGTAACTCGATCTGCGTTTTATTGTTGTGATCGAGCGACTTCGTGTTGTCATTTCCGGCTGGAGAAGATTCCAGAATCGGCGGGGGTGGCGCGATGACCTCCAGATTGCCCGGTCCTCCAGAACTGGGAGCACCTCCTTGATCCGTGACGAGCAGCCCGGGGAAAGGGGACAAAGTCGTGCCATTTTCCTTTGACGTTCTACCACGCGGGACGACCGATGATTGTTCTAGTGAATCATCCCCCGATTCGACAGAAATCTGACGAACAGCCACCTCTACTCCGTCTGATTGATGCTCCGCCTCTGGGGCCAACCAAGAGACGGAAACCACTCCCTCCTGGGATGCTGAAGTTGCTGGAGTACCCCTCGGTATTTCTCTTTTCATCAAGGCTGTACTATTCCCCGGGACCTCGGTATTCGAATTTCCGAAGGGTACAGGTAATCCAAATCGCCCAGGGGCGGTGCGCGATTCTGAAGAATTGTTGCTACAATCTTGACCTGGCTGATGTTGTCTATCCAACGACGCCTCGCGGAAGTCACCGGCCCGCTCGAACGCGATCAGGGCATTCTCTTGATGAGATGATTGTGCCTTCTTTCCATCTACGGTCTCTTGGGGTCCGCTCTGGCTTTTCAGGTCAACCGGCGAACGAAACGCTGACTGCGAGGACCTGAAATGCGATACGAATAAGGCCGCTAGCCATACCCCCAGAGCACATACGGTTAATATTTCCAGGACGCGGCGAACAACTTTCATGAATCATCCATGATCGTATGGACTACAGAAGAAGTTTTACTTCTTGCTCTCG
>NZ_JACIYL010000377.1 GCF_014359955.1 Thermogutta sp.
CATCGCTCATTCCGAAAAAAATACGGCCTGGCCGCCGAGGAAGACATCACCGCTGTCATCGATGCCTCCGGATTCGCCTTCGGCGACCAACACGGTCCTCGTCCCACCCAGCAGATGGCCCGAAATTGCCGACACCCTTCTGAAAATATTCGGCCTTCAGAAGCATGGCCACCAATTTCTGAAGACCTGCCCACTGGTGATCAGGTTCTTCGCGTGGAGGCGACTCAACGGGATATCCCCGGGGCGACCACACCACCCCACCGTCGGGAAGCGGCAATATTTTGCGCAGCGACGCAACACAAAAATCGGCCGAGGAATTTCTCGCCCAGGCGCTCCATGGGTCATGTGTGTGATCCTCGATAACCCCTGCGGATGTCGTTCCAATAAACTGAGAAAACTGGGGCGAGCGCCAACCGAAGTGATTGACAATTAACACAGAGTCAGAAGCCTGCAGGCTCCCGTAACTCAACTCAGGCTGACCTATTGGTAGATCGTGGTACGCGACGCACTCCAAACCAGTAGCAAGAACCGCCTCCACAACGCTCTGGCAGATATAACTGGGCACATAACAGCGGCGCCAACCTCTCTGTTTCTTTCCTGCGAGGAGGGCAGCCGCCAGAGCCTGCCGACCGTTTCCGTACAGTACCGCATCCGCCGGAAGTATCGGTTTTGGATAAGGCTCACCCAGCGGCGAAACCCAGGCAAATTCACTTCCGTGTTCCCAGGGGATTGAAGTTTCCATTGAAGGATGGCGAACCTGTCAGCAGAATCTGGAAGCTATCTTCATATCACCCCCAATGTTCGTACTGAAGCCGTTAAGCAACAGGCGGGGGATCAACCGTCCGACGTCACCGTGCAGAATAACGACGCCTGACATGCGTCAGCACGGAGCAAAAGCCATCAGCAATCCCACATCCAACGGCCACCCTGGTAATTATGGCGGATGGAGCGTGCTCGCGGAAGTGCAAACGTAGCAGAGATAGATGAGCAATGGTTCTCTGCCAGTAATTTCTGTCTGTTACTGTAAATCATTCGCCCCGCTTATTTTTGTAATCAACCAATCGATGCCCACTTCATAAAGGTATCCCTCTTTCACGGCCTCCGCAAAAAGACCGCATGCCCAGGCTTTCTGCTTCGGCGTCAACTCCCAGCCCGTGAGGGGCGAGCAGGATTCACCCACCCTGTACAGAAACCTGCGTGCTGAGGGAGTAAATAGTCCTTTATCCTTCGCCCAGGCCGCGAGTCTCTTCCAAATTTTGTCGTCATCAGGAAAGTATTTGTCGATGACACTGGCCAGCGCTGCTTTTGGAGCGGCCATCAGGTTGCCAATGAACTCATGGTCTGCAAGCGAACCAGAACCTTCTTGGGGTTGCTGGACGTCCAGGTGGTAGCGAATCGTGGGTGGGTCATCTAGGTCGATATCTTCCATTTCTGAAGCCTCCCGGGGCACCGCTGCCGTCTGTACGGAAGGCGCAACGTCGCCGGTCGGGAGCAACATCGCCTGATTGGATGACCTTGGTGGTGGAGTTGATTCTCCCCGAGTTTCCCGCACTCGGTTCTCTGAGAAGCCACCGTTTTTCAGCCCCCAATTGTGTGCTGAACCATTTCCGGGCGTCGACTGTCGTGCCTCAGGGGCTTCGTAGAGGCGGTTTTGAGTTTCAAATCTGGCATCCCCATCACCATCGCGCGGATAAGAGTGATCATGACACGGTTCGTCATCCTCGAGCGTTTCCGAGTCACTCTCAGTCCACGGGCGGATGTTGAGTTCTCGGCATTTGTCCAGGATGAATTGCAGGCAGCGTTTGCGGTTGGCGTAGAATTCTGATTGCCGAATCCTCACGATGGTCCACCCTACGCGTTCTAGCTGCAACTGCCGATGCATATCCGCAAGAAACTGTTCGCGACCATGCCAGGAGTCACCGTCGCATTCAATTCCCAGGCGTTTCTGGCGACCTTCCACAACGAGGTCGATCCGGTACCCAGCGACGGCCCATTGAGGTTGGATTCGGTATCCCAGACGGAGCAGCTCAAGGGCTACTTCCACCTCGAACCAGCTTTCAAATGGCGATGGCGGAGGGGTGGTTTTGCGGTTACGGACATGTTTGAAAAATGTTTCCAGGTGCTCGCGCTGGGCGTACACCCCGTCGGAGAGTGCCTGCTCCGGCGAATAAAAGAACTGGCAGAGCCTGTAGCGAAGGTCGTCCGGTGACAAATCTTCCAGCCGAACACTATGGAATAACCAGACCTGATCACGGGCGCGGCTCATCGCCACGTTGAATCGACGTTTTTCGTCGTCTGTCGTTAAAGCGCGAAAACGTTGGTTCGGTGCCACCACAAGCGAAAGAAAGATGACATCCCGCTGATCTCCCTGGAAGGTGGGAGAAGTTCCGCAGGTGAGTTTCCGTTCTTCCAATTCCCGTGGTTCAATACGCTCGCTGAGGAGCCGTTGGATCAGCTCCATCTGAGCCTGTCCCTGGAGTGTGATCACACCAATTGTCTTACCTTTGTACGCGGGATCTTCCAGACACTGCTGAATTTTCTCAACAATGGCCTCGGCTTCGGCACGGTTGATGATGTTGGGGCTTTCGCCCTCTGTTCGGCCAGCGGGCACAAAAACGGCCTGCAGCGGTGGGAGTGCCTGAGGCGGGGCCTGTCGAAGGGGTATGAGCGGCTCCTCTTGGTAGCAAAGATCGTTGCTGAAACGGATGATCTGGGGAACACATCGAAAATGCTCCCTCAGAGTGATAGGCAGACCGAAGGCCCGAAGGGCGTGGTCGTAGAGACTGAAGTCGGGCTGGTAGCTCTCTGCAAAATCGAGTACGCCCTTGAGATATCGATCGATGAGACCATTGATCCGTTCCTGTTCGATGAATTGCTTCCCTGGACTATTTTGCTGGTCATCACCCACCACGATGAGCCGTTTGCCCAGCATGAGGAGGAGCAGTGAATCGAGACCGGCTTGGGACGCCTCGTCCACGATAATCGTGTCAAAGATCCCTGGTTCAACGCTGGTTGTTTCCCAGACTCTGTGGACCGGCATGATCCACACGGGAATTTTTGGAAGACACTCGAACAGGTAGCGGCGGGCCTCGCGCCGTAACCGCGGTGCGCGTTTGCCGGTTCCCTTTCCAATTCGCTGAATGGTCTTGACCCAGGCCTGCAGGTTTTGACGCGTGCGGTCATCGAGCCGCAGCATGAATGCCTGCCAGGCTTTGAGGCTGGCAAGTTGCCTGATAATCTCCCGTTCCTCTTTCCGTAGCTCCTCGAGAGAGAGTTTCAGCTCCTGATATCGGCCGGGTTGGGTGACCCGGCGAAGCCATGCCCGGGCCTCCGACCAGTGCCACGCGTCCGCAAGCTGGCCGATCAAGGGGCGAGCCGACACCTGGCCTTCCGTCTCGCTCAGCCAGTTCTTCAGTGCCGGGTATGCATTTTCAATACGTTCGCGTAGGGCAAGGTATCGCTCGTGAGATGAAAGCAACTCCTTTCGCGCGGAGTACTCGGCGCAGCCCGACTGCCAAAGCTCAAGATCCATGTTTTCCAGTGCTTGACGGCACTTGGCGACGGCGGGATCGCCGGACTCCTGGTACTGGGCTCGCAATCGCGAGGCGAGTTCCTCAATCTGACGCTGAGTACGGGCCAGACCTCGGCGTGCCCGTTCCCGCGTAATGGCTTGCTCCCACGCTTGCAGGGAATCACTCAGGAAAACTGTTTGCCAGTCCTGGATGGGGAGTATCGACAGCGTAGAACGGGCAGTTTCGAAAGCACGAAAGAGGGCCACCAGTTGGGTTTGCCATTGCCGGAGTTGTACCGCGGCCGCCAACACATCACCGCCAGGAACATCAACCCTGCCCGGCCACATCGCGAAGGCGGACAGCACCAACTCTTTGAGTTCCAGATACTTGATCAGGTCATCAAGCTCACTCAAATTTGTCGGTGGTCCGCCATTCACACGACAAAGGTCTTCGACAAATTTTGTTTCTTTGACGACACGCGGTGTAAGGAACAGCAGCCAACGTCGTTTGCCACCCCGTCGAAAGTGCTCCGCTCTTCGCCTGGCGGCTGCAAGAAGCCCCTTCAACTCTATATCTTCTGGATAGGTAACGCTGACAGTCTGCAAAAATGCGCTGTGTTCCGACAGCCGTTTGACGACCTCCGACCAATTCCGGATCAGG
>NZ_JACIYL010000378.1 GCF_014359955.1 Thermogutta sp.
CGCGGAGGCCACCCCTTACTATGACAAAGCCCTGGAACACCTGGAAGCTGCCGCCGGGCAGCTTGATGAGACGACCACCGGCCGGCTGGGGGAAACCTATGTCAGCATGGGGGTCTCCTACTGGGAAACCGGCCAGAAAGACAGGGCGGTCCAGCTCACCGAAAAAGGGGTCCAACTGATGGAGAAGGCGGTGGCCGCACGACGCCTCCCCGAATCGGCTCTCACGGTGCCGCACTCCAATCTCAAGACGATGCGGGAAGGACTCTCGAGAACCGCCCGGGCGGAAAGCGCCTCTTCAGGAACCCCCCGGTGAGGCGCGCACCGCCTGAGGATGGGACAATCCCCCGCGTAAGTCTTGATCTACAAAAAGGTTTCGGCACAGACTGCCAGATTGGCAGTTCGCTCGCTCTTCTTTTGCGCTCTTTCGTCGCCCATCTTTCAGAAAGCCAAATGGCCGGCATGATCAAAGCGCAACTTATTATTTGAATTACACTTGTGCATTGCCACTTCTTGTCACCAGACGCATGGATGTCGGCCGATTGGCACGGTGTTTGCTATATATGAGGGCCGGAGGGACAAAAAGCCCTCCCTTCTCAAAGGCAGGTGCCTCGGCCTGGGATGCCACCGGCTGGGTCGAGGTAAGGGTGGCTCGGTGGCGAGTTCTCAGTGGGAAGAGGAGGTGTGGCGATGACCCGGACACTGGTACCCTGGACTGCGAGCCCGACTCGGCTGTTTGAATCGCTCCGTCGAGAAATGAACGAATTGATGGATCAATTCTTCGGCGGCGAAAACGGGACCGAATTGGGCCTCTGGTTCGCTCCGAGGGTCAACGTGGCGGAGACTGACACCGCCTTCGAAGTCTCGGTCGATCTGCCCGGTATGAAACCTGAGGACTTCTCCGTCGAGCTCAAGGAAGGGCATCTCTGGATCACGGGCGAACGGCGGCAGGAAACCGAGGAAAAAGGCAAAACCTATCACCGCGTGGAACGGCAATATGGTCGGTTCCAACGGGTGATCCCGCTGCCGGCGGCCGTGAATCCGGACAAGATCGAGGCTGAATACAAGGACGGTGTCCTCCGGATCACGCTGCCCAAGGACGAATCCGCCCAGCCGAAACGGATCCCGGTCAAAACCTGATCCGCTTCGGTGGTTCCACGGATGGACCAGCTAGCGAGGGAATCACCCCCTGAAACAGGCCCCTGTGGGGTGGGCCAGGTCCAGGGTTGTGCGAGGGGCCGGCACTCTGCGACCTGGGTTGATGCACCTGGGCCTTTCCGGAGATGACTCTGTCTCTTCGGCAAGGTTCTTCGGAGCATCAACAAAGCCCGCCCCACTCTTTTTTTATTTCTTCGCAGCACGCGTCTTCTGAACGTCCATCCGCCTCGTTTTTTTCGGCCTTTGTCTTTGACCCGCGGGCAGGGTAAAATTGCCAATCACCGAACCGTGAGGCCAATAGCAGCCTCTTTGGAAGAGGTGTTCTTTCGGAACGACCGTCGCCAGAAGAGAGGGTCTTCCCCCGACGGGGTTCATTCTGAGTAGGTTCGCGAACTGCTTTCATTCGAGAACTTCGACGCGCCGGCAGAAACCCATTTTGCCTTCATCCTCTATGCTCACCACCCTTCGTGCCCGATTTTCACCTCACTCGCCTCGAACGTGTCCATCCTCCGGAAAGGGGCTAAGCGATCGGCCTCTCCCGTTGCCGGTTGTCCTGCACGAAGGCCGCGTGTACGACTTCACTTTCTGGCTGGCCTATCTTTCCAACGCTCTTGTTTCGGCAGCCAACACGCTCCTCTGCCGCTACGCTGATTTCGTGGACTTCCTGGGCGGAACAGAATACCACCTCGGGTGGATTGTCGGCATAGGAATGGTGGGAAGTCTTCTCGGACGGTTCGCCCTTGGCGACAGCATCGACCGCTTCGGTGCCCGACGGTTATGGCTGATCACCATCCTGGGAACACTCGGCTCCTGCCTCCTGCATCTCGCCATCTTCGACTATCGCAGCCCACTCATTTATCTTGCCCGGATTTTGTACATCCTCATGCTGGCGGGGGTATTCAGTGCCTCGATGACGCTCATCACCGGTCGGGTGACCAAGGAACGCCTGGCCGAGGTGATCGGCATCTTCGGTTCAGCCGGTTTTGCCGGCGTCGTGCTGGGGGCACCCCTGGCCGATCTGTTGTTTCCACACGGAATTACCGACCGATGGTCGGCGGACCGCCTTTTCCTGGTGGCGGCTGCCCTCTGCCTGGTCAGCTACCCGCTGGCATGGCTGGTCCCCGAACGAAACCCAAACCGTCGCGCGCAGCGCCGCCAAACCAAGTCACGGAGCGATTTCCGCGGGCATCCTCGACAAAGAAAACGACCCTCGACCTTTCGTATCCTCTGCCACTACTGGCCGGGATCGGTGGTGGCTGCCGGAATTGTGGCGGGTGCCGCGCTTTTTATTCCACCCACCTTTCTTCCGCGATTCGTCGCCGAGATGGGCGTGCACGATGTCAGCGGCTTCTTTGTGCTCTATGCGTTGACAGCGATCACAGTGCGGTCCCTCATCCTGCGTCCCCTGCAGCGCTGGGGCCTGGAACGCGTTATCGCTGCGGGACTGGTCATCCTGGCCATCAGCCAGCTCCTTTTTTTGACTGTTCGTCAACCCTGGCAACTGGTGATCCCTGGCCTGGTCTTCGGTCTGGGACATGCCGTGCTCTTTCCCGCCATTGTCGGTCTGGGCAGTGCCGCCTATCCGAAACGCCACCGCGGCCTCGCCACCACACTGATGATCGGAACCTTCGACGCGGGCCTTTTTGTGGGTGGCCCCATCGCGGGGGCAGTGCTCAGGCTTGCCGGGAACTTTGGCCTGCCGCGCTACTCTGCGATGTTCGTGACGATCTGTCTGAGCCTTCTCGTCTTTGACGCAATCTTCGTCTGGTTGCAGCGCGCCAATATCTTCCGCAAGCACCCGCCGTCAGACGCTTCTTCCGCGCAGGAAAAAGCGGTAAAGCTCGGGGAAATCCATACACCCTCCCCGGCACTCGCGGGTTGCGGTCCGGCGAGCCAGGGAGTGAACTCTGCCGCACCCGGTGTTCTCTCGGTGGCCCTGGACAACGGACCCGCTCTCCCCCCAGACATCCTCTCAGGAGCCGCCGAGCCGCCGACCTCCGCCGCTGCCGGAAAGATCAATCCGGAGGAAGCGGCCGCCACTGTCGGACATCTTCCCACCTGACAAGATCCACCCGTCCTCCCCACAACGGCAACTCGGCTTCCATTCCACGTATTCGCCCCATATTCCGTCACCGGAATGGTCGTTGGTCAATCAGATTCGCCCTCCCGGTCCTCTCCCCACTTCCCAGCAGGAAACTTCCCGGCGAGCCGTCCGCCGTTCACTCTTTGCTCCAGGCATCGTAAATCGTCGGGAGTTTCACGTCTTGGGGACCGCCGGCAAACATGACGACGCGGTAACGCAACCGCACCGATTCACCTTTCGGCAGGTGCCACGGTTGCTTCTGGAATTGAAAAGGTGTGGGTGACATGAAGCCGTAATCACGGGTGAACCACGGTGTTGGGGCCCAGGGATTGGACGGGTGGTCAAAGAGGGCGACTCCTTCTACAGGTCCGTGCCCGCGGCGGGCTCCCCAGAACGCACACCACCCGGAAACCTGCCCAAATGTTTCCTTCTCTCCCTGCGCCCCCTCCGCATTGGCGAGATGGCCTCCATTCAGCGGTGCGATATCGGGCGCCACCCGGATCGCGAACAGAGAGTGATTGGTTTTCTCCACCGTGACGTCCTGCTCAGCCTTCCATACAATTTCCGCGTCGAGAAAGCGAAGCTCAGGGCTGACCATCCGCCAGATGAATCGCCGCTCGTCAGAAAGGACGGGCTGCTGTCCCGGCACGGCCCAGCGACAACTGTCGAGAATTTCCACGGAATCCTTCGTCGTTGTGCCGAGTTGCGGTCCCAGGGAGACGATCTGTCCCGCACTGATCGGCCCCTGCCAGTAGTTCGCCCCGTTGACGCGGTCGCATCCAAAAAGGAGTGAGCGATGGTGCGGCCAGGGAAGGGACGTCTCAGTCGTGAGGGAAAGACCCGTCATGGGCCCGGCCAGCGGGTAAAAGTAGGGATATTTTTGACTGGGGTGGGCACGGTAACTGGTCACGACCTCGTTGTTCCAGCGGAT
>NZ_JACIYL010000379.1 GCF_014359955.1 Thermogutta sp.
AGTGAGTTGGGCAAGGGCTCAACTTTCATTGTTGAAATCCCACGTGCGGTAACAGTGAGTGGCTCTGTCGGCCGAGCCGTGAGTGTGGGGAGCTGATACGAGACAGGAGGAAGCAAGCGTGACAAAACTAATTTTATTGTGCGACGACGAACTACCCATTTTGCGAGCGGTAGAATTCAAACTGAAAAAGGTCGGTTTTTCAGTAAAGCTCGCACAAAATGGAGAAATAGCGTGGGCCATGATTCAGGAAGCCGCCCCGGACCTGATCGTTAGCGATTATCAGATGCCCATATTGGATGGGCTCGAGCTCGCAAAGCGAGTGCGCGAAAATCGAGAGACCCAGCATATTCCCTTTATTCTTCTGACGGGTAAAGGATTCGAACTGGACCAGGAGGATCTGAGATCGCGATTGGGGATCACCCGCGTGCTGTCCAAGCCGTTCAGTCCCAGGGAGCTGGTCGAGGAGGCCACGAAGATATTGCAAAGTGCGGAATATGGCGACGAACCGGCGGCGCAAGCACACGTTGGAACGAGTTGAGCGGAACGACTATTGGGTCTTCGCAATTCGATAGTGGTGTTTGAGGGATAGTACCCGGTAATTGAGGGGGTCGGATAGAAATGAATTTTTCACACGAAATATTCGGCAACGTGGCTGTCGTTCACGCACCGGACGAACTCACCGAGGGGCAGGTGCCGGCGCTCATGGATACGTGCGACCGACTTGGATTTGCGCACATCGTGCTGGAACTCGATAGTACGGAGGTAATGGACAGTGCTGGGCTGACAGCGCTACTCGATCTGGATGACTCTCTCGCTGCAAAGGGGGGTGGGCTCAAGCTCGCCACGAGCAACGCAATTAACCGACAAATTCTGCGTCTGACGAAAATTGATCAGAGAATTCAGGTCTTTGACTCCCTGGTGGACGCGGTGAAAAGCTTCAGGTAGACGGTTCAAGAGAACGTGTAAAAGATACGAGACCGTAAAGACACTCGAGCACGCTTTCAA
This sequence comes from Thermogutta sp., assembly GCF_014359955.1. Classification (GTDB taxonomy): domain Bacteria; phylum Planctomycetota; class Planctomycetia; order Pirellulales; family Thermoguttaceae; genus Thermogutta. The sequence goes on from NZ_JACIYL010000379.1 coordinate 1,006, forward strand.
TATTCCGTGAATCGAGGTCACACCGGGAGATGATACGGAGATGACAAACAGAGACGGCGACGGGATATGACAGATATCGTCAGCAAAAGGCGACAGAAGCGGCTCGGCGACATTCTTATCGAGAAAGGATACCTCCAGCCGGAGCAGTTGGAAGAGGCGCTCGAGCAGCAGCGTCTCACAGGGCGGTCGCGGCTTCTTGGCGAAATTCTGTTAAGTCTGGGTTATTGCACTGAGGAACAGATTGCAGAATGTTTGGCGGAAGAACATGGTCTGCCCTTCGTGCGACTAGAGCTCCGCTATTTCGACCCGAAGGTGGTCGATCTCTTCCCACGAGACTATATTGAGAATAACTGTATTCTACCGCTTTTTCGCATCAGAGATGAGTTGACGGTGGCGGTCCACGAGCCGTCAAATCTTTTCCTGCTGCAGGAAATTGAGTATTTGACGGGACTTCGTGTCAATCCGGTCGTAGCGACCCAGCGCGACATACGGCGGATGATAGCCTCGCTTCCCAATTCGAGCGTCCTCGTTATTGACGATATTATCGATGACGCGGAGACCGCTGACGTCACGCTCATTGAGGACGCCATAGAAGATATCGGCAACCTCGCCGAGATCGCCGGCCAGTCACCGGTTATCAGGCTAGTCAACTATATTATCTTTAATGCCGTGAAAGAAGGCGCAAGCGATATTCACATTGAACCTGCGGAACGGTGCGTCAGGGTGCGCTATCGGGTTGACGGACGTTTGCAAAAAGCGCTGGAACTTCCTGCGCATTTGGCTGCACCTATCAGCAGCCGCATCAAGATCATGGCGGGCATGGACATCAGTGAGCGCCGCCTTCCTCAGGACGGTCGGGTCAACGTCATGCTGGAAGGGCGGAAGATTGACCTCCGGGTGAACACATTTCCGGGGCAGCGGGGCGAAAAGACAGTTATAAGAATTCTGGATACTCGGGGGGTGTCTTTGAATCTCGAGGATCTGGGATTTTCGGAGGATATTCTCAACCAGTTGAAGGTGGCGATACGCGCACCGAATGGCATTATTCTTGCAACCGGTCCTACAGGGAGTGGTAAGTCCACCACACTGTACGCCTGTCTTAATGCGATCTCGTCGATGGAAAACAATATTTGCACTGTCGAGGATCCTATTGAATATCATTTGCCGTTAGTGAATCAATTCCAGGTTCAGGAGAAAATTGGGTTGACATTTTCCAAGGCGTTGCGCACGCTGCTTCGCCAGGATCCGGACGTGATCATGGTGGGAGAGATCCGCGACGAGGAGACGGCCCGCACAGCAATTCAGGCGGCATTGACCGGCCATCTCGTGTTCAGCACGCTGCACACCAACGACGCGGCATCCGCCATCACGCGGCTTGCCAATATGGGTATCGAAAGTTATCTGATTTCGGCAGCACTCAATGCAGTATTGGCACAGCGACTATTGCGGCGCATTTGTACGAAGTGCCGACATCCCTACGAGCCACCGCGCCCGTTGAGACGTGCCCTGGAGCGCATGGGGTGCCAGTGCGAAGTGTTTTATAAGGGGGTCGGTTGCAAGAATTGTCGTAACACAGGCTACAAAGGAAGAATCGGAATACACGAGCTATTAATCATTACGGATGAAATTCGGGACATGATTGTCGCGGGTGCGAGCGCCCATCAGATTCGCAAGGCAGCTGAAGCGAACGGCATGGTGAATATTCGCCAGGATGGATTTCGGAAAGTGCAGGAGGGGCTCACCACGATCGAAGAGGTGCTGCACGCGGTTGGAGATATCGTCGAGCTCGCCGATGCTGGAGCCAGCGGATAAGAATGCCAAGCCGCCCGTGAGGACGGTCGAGCGAATCGATTTGGAGCGATAACCGAGTACAAGATGGCATAGACGAGAGAAATTGCTTCTAAGGGTGGTGCTCGGAAAAACTCGGTTGGCGAGGGTCACAATATATGAGAGTACAACCCGATTCAGCCATCACATCACAATTATCTTCTAAAACCTCCAGCCAGGTGGAGGCCATAAAAAGAGTTGCTCAACGGCTGAATGAGAGCAGCACTCAAATTGCGCACGCTGGAGCGGTGGAAGATGACGACGAGGACGAGGTTTCGCCGCTCATTAGGGTGCGGTCTCGCGATCTTATATCCACGACGCAGCAGTTGGCCATCCTTGTGGAATCCGGTGTGACGCTTGCCCCTGCTCTGGCTGCGGCCATTGAGGAAGAAAGAAACTCGGCAATGCGCGCTGTGTTACGAAAAGTAAAGGAAAGCGTGGAGGCGGGCCAGGACTTTTCCTACGCCGTTGCGCAGTTTCCCCGGGTGTTCAGCGCCACGTTTGTGGCTCTTGCCAAAGCTGGCGAAAAAACCGGATCGCTGGGGAGCATGCTGCGTCGGGCGGCCGGTTATATGCAGGCGGAATATGAGACTAGAGCCAAAATCCGATCGGCAATGATATATCCGGCCATTATGCTGATTATGTCCATCGCGGTGACAGCATTTTTACTAACGTTTGTACTTCCCAAATTTGTCCCAGTTTTTGAGTCGCGCCATGCGAAGCTCCCCAAAATCACCGTTGCGATGCTGGCGCTTTCAGATTTCGCGGTGAAATATGGGCCAGTTCTCATTGCCACCGCTGGAGGTTTGGCAACAGCGGGTTACATTTTTCGGAGAACAAAGAAAGGCCGCGAATGGTTCGATGTGTTTAAACTGCATGTACCTTTGCTGGGTGCTGTGACAAGGAAAGTTGCGCTGTCACGAAGTGTACGAACGTTGGGCACGCTTTTGGCTTCAGGGATATCTGTGCTCGAGGCGATTGAGCTCGCTGCCGAAATCGCGGAGAACACCGTTGTCCGGAGGGCGTGGCTGAGTATCAAAGACGGCCTTATCGAGGGGCGGCGAATGTGTGACTGTATGAAACAGCATCCGATATTCCCTCGGTCACTGGTTCAGATGGTCGCAGCAGGAGAAGAGACAGGGAATCTCGATGCCGTACTGGAAAGGACGGCAGAGTTCTATGAACGGGAGCTGGAAACCACGATTAAAACAGTGACCAGTCTGATTGAACCGGCCATGATCATCGTGATGGGGGTTGTGGTGGGAACGATCGGGTTGTCACTGCTCCTGCCTATCTTCAGCCTGAGCCGCCCCGCATAGCATCGCAAGTCG
>NZ_JACIYL010000038.1 GCF_014359955.1 Thermogutta sp.
TTCCGCCACAAGTGCCTGGTACATATCCCGGTCAGCGTTCAGCATGAGCGCGATGCTCTCATAGCGTCCCGCAACTTCCGGAAGCTCCTTGGTCATGAGACTCCCCACCTGTTCGTCGACGAGCGGATTGATTTTCTGCTCGACCAGGGTAGGAATCCGGTGTTCCGCCACGTCATGGAGTGCCCTGTCCAGCGTAGCCAGGGCGTACCATCCCACCGCGGAAACAGTTCCCATCAACAAAACAATGAACCCGATAAGCAAGTAGGCTTTGGTGCGCAATCGCATGGTCTTCTCGACTCCGTGAAAAATCAACCTCGTTTCTTGCAACCTTAACCACTTTCGTTACGACGCTTCCCACAAAGCGCCGAGTTGCCGCGTAATCAAACTTAAGAATTCACAGTGCAAGGCATAATTGGTGTTATCAAGCCATTTTCGAAAAAAGGGCGGCCGCAAGGATCGCGAGAAGGTCTTGTCGGCCAGTGCCGAGTTTTTTGTCTGCCCTTTGAAGAGTTCACAAATTCCCCTGGGGAACCAACCTCTGGCAATCCGATGCCTAGAAACTATAGGTCACAAATCTGCACCAGTGAGAAAGCGTCTCAAAATTGCGGAGGCTTCATCCCTCGAAGAATTAACTTGTTTGCAGGTGGAGTCCCTGGACACGATCAATGCGAAACTTTCTCAGCTCACGCGAGCAGAATTGCACTCATCGCGTTTCTTCCCCCTTTACACACGGGACAGCGAACGCGATGTAAGGCTTTGACAAGCTGGTTCTGTCCCCACATCCCGGCGACCGGAGCCCAGCCCTTCTTAACGCTGATCCGCCGGAATGACGTCAATCTCGGCAATTGAGGTGAAAGGCTGGCCGCGAATTTCGCTTAGGGCCACGATCTTGAAGAATCGGGCCCGGATCGGACGCGGGAAGCGAATGACCCTCTCGATAGGTCGGCCGTCCCAGGTGCTTCGAACAATGGCATCCCCCCAGGCCTGACCGTCGTCACTCACAAAGACGGCAAATTCAGCGATCCGCCCGTTAGGATTGTCATCCTGCCGGGGTCGGACCTTCACCCCAGCCATGAGGACAGGCTCACCCAAATCAACAATGATCTCATGCGGGAGGGGTGTGGCCACAGGATCCCAGGCGGTATGCCACATCGTCTGCGGATCGCCGTCGATCGCCAGGGACGGTTCGTAGCCTGGCTGATAACTGTCGGCCGTCGCCTTTGCGCCAAGGCGTTCAAGGAATCGCGGCTCGCGCCACAGGGTTCGCCACTGTTCCTCGGAGACGGTCACCGCCGGCTGGAAATTCTCGGAAAGCATGTAGCGAATGAGGCTGCTTCTGAGCTGGCGGGCAACCGGTCGCGTGGATAGTTCATGCAGGACGTCCATCGAACATACCAGAAGCCGACCGCTTTCGACCCTCGCTTCCCACAAAAGGCCGAGCTTCCGCGCTTCGCACCAGTCGTCGATGGCCTGGACGATCGGGCGAAGGTCCCGGGGAAGGCCGTCGAGAACCATTGGCGTGCAGGCGTCGAGAAGTTCCTGCCACTGCCAGTCGGCATGGAAATCGGTGGGAAAATCTTTCAGCGCGGGATGCCTAGGATCACAGAGTATTCCCACCATATGCACTTTTTGAGTGGGAAAGGTGACCCGATTCCAGAAAATCGGCTGAAACGTCCCCAGTGTATTGCCCCCAATCCACTTCTTTTCCGGAACGAAAAGCACGGTTCGGCCCTGCTGGGCAAGTGCCCACGCTGTCTGCGGATCTGTAGCCAATGCGATTTGCTCAGGGATCTCCACCGAAACCTCGGCCGGATAAACCCAAATTTTCCAGTCGTTGGTCACATCAGAATTCTCGAGGGATACTTTTAACGTGAGAACCGCCGGTGCACGTACACCGCGAAGATCCACAGCTTGCATGGGCCCCTCCGTGAGCCGCCCGGTGGGGTAATCCTGCGGGGCTGTTTGTCCGCCCGCAATCACCCGCCCTTCCGTGTTTTCTTCACGCAATTCCCATTTGAGCACCGCGTGTTTGAGGTCTTCCGGACCATAATGGGCCAGATCGAGCCGAAATTCGAGGGTCTCCTGATTGGTCCAGACGAATTTTTTCAGCCGAGCCAGCGGAACGGTGCTGTTGCAGAAACGGCGGTATTCCTGGGGAGAACAATACCCCTTGCTTTCCCAGAAAGCATCCAGCACACCAACAGGAGCGGTCCCCTGCCCTGGAAAATCGTGCAGGTCCAGCAGTTGAAAACCGGCCATGCCCGGCGTGCGCAGGGCGGCTTCGATCTCCTGCTTGTAGAGGATCACCTGAAATCGGCCGGAAGCCCGGATGAAATCCGCCGCCTGGTCGTAGAGCCCCTTCTTTTGCAGGATGTCGCGGAATACTTCCACATTGGATCCGCGGAAAAACCCTGTGTACTTCTCGGGTTCAGAAACCACATTGGGGTAAGCACACCACTGGCCAATCTCGTGGCTGACGACGGGAATTCCCGCTTTGGCGATAAATTCACGGTAGTCGAGCCAGGTTTGGCCTGGTTTATTCAGTTGCAGAGGTCCCCAGGCCTGAAGGCGCGGGGCCGGTGTGACGTGATATTGATTGGCGGGTATCTGAGGCCAACCCGAGCCGGCCGAGTAACAGTGCCGCGGATCGGCAGCCTTTTGGGTCTCCACCCATTTGGCAAGAAAAGCATCCCGTTTGGCGGCAACTCCGCCCGGCTCGTTGCTCGCCACCATCAGCAGGAAGGACGGATGATTTCCATAGGCCCGGCGGATGCGTGCCGCCTCACTGTACACAAACGCATCCTGCGGTTCTCCATTCCCGAACGAGGTCCAGCAGGAGCATTCCACCTGGTAGTAAAACCCCATTTCGTCAGCCGCGATAAAAGCGGCCTCCGGCGGGCACCAGGAATGAAATCGCAGGTGGTTGAGGCCGTAGCTTCGCGCCACAGAAAGAATTCGCTTCCAGGACGCGACGTCCGTGGGGGGATGGCCTTCCCGGGGAAAAATGCAGCATTCCAGCGTCCCACGGAGAAAGATCGGTCGTCCGTTGAGGACAAACTGAGTTCCGCGGACTTCCAATTGCCGCAGGCCAAACGTGACTGTCTGCGCGTCGTGATAGCTCCCTTCTCCACGGTCCTGCGTTTGCAGTTCCACTGTGAGATCGTACAAGGCAGGATGAAATTCATCCCATAACCTGGCTCGCCCATCCAGCGAATAACGGACACGCTGCCGCAAGCCGTCTGCGTCCCATCGAACAGGAATTTCCAGCGTGCGGAATTGTTCCCCCGGGACGGAAGCCTCATGCTCGGCATGTGCCCTGGCCGACAGGGAAAGCTGCCCGTGACCGCTGACGCCTGTCCGGTTTCCGAGAGTGATTTCCACCTCCACCGCATGCCGGGCCACATCGGGGTAAACCTGGACGTCCTCGATCCACACCGGAGGACAACGGCGGAGTTCGATGCGCCCCACAACCCCGTTCCAGTTGCCCTGCGTCTCATCCGAAAGGCTGTGAGCACTTTTGCCCACCGGAATCAGGTAACGATTATCCACGCAAATGGTCAGGCGATGTTTCCCGGGTGTGAGGTATTCCGATAGATCGTAACTATGGGGTGTAGCCAGGGAATTCTGCGAGCCCACCTCGCGGTCGTCAATCCAAACAGTACTCTGCCAGTGGACGCGCTCGAGGAAAAGGACAATGTGATCGCCCTGCCAGTCATCCGGGATCGTCACCTCCCGCTGGTACCAGGCCGGGCCCACGTAATGACGCGGCGGGGTCAGGAAGAACGGAGAACGAAAATTCTCCCGGGTCCAATAAGGGGCGAACAAAGGGTCGTTGGCCCTCTTCAGTCCGATCCCCGCCAGCCACTGGCTGTCTGGTCCCGGCGGATCGCCGTATCCCTGTGCCTGAAGCATTCCCGGCAATTGAATGCGGTCCGGCAATGCGCTGTCGTACCACCGTTCCGCCCGACCACGATCCTCCGGATCAAGCCGGAAAGACCACACCCCGGATAGATCCACGACCCGATCTGCTGCGGGAAGCTCAGTGCAGCAGACCACGCTCGCTACCAATGCCAGCAATGAACCGAGCTGACGGTATGTGACTGATCGCGACATAAGAACAGTCCCTCCGCAAGATTGTGCTTCGTCCCGGTGGAAAACGTCCATCGCTGTCATCCAATCCAGGGTCTCCGAGACCATAACCGTGAAAACCTCGATCAATGTACCCCAACGGGCGACTTTCCGCGACCCACTCCGTCTGAAGACGGTCAAACGTCCAACACGTTTCCAGGGCCCGGTCGCCCGATCCGGAAGAGATCCGGCGCGGATTGCGCGTCAACTCAAGGAGGCTGGTTTCACTTGGGTCAATAGGACGCGGTGGAACGCGCCCGTCCGATCGTCAGCGCGGAAACCGTCCCGCCAGCGGACGCCGCGAAACGCGACTTGCCAATGAGAGGACTGGAGGATCGGGTTCCACCCCGACCGAGCGATTCTGTCACTGAGAAGATCGCCCGCCAACCGACCGGTGAAGTGAAAAGGAGCCGCCGGAAATTTTATTTGCCCCCGGAAATTCGTAAAGCATCATGGTATAAATAAGGTTTTCGACAGTCTTTGCCTGACCATGAATGGCCTTGCCTGGGCGTCGGGCCCGGCGTGACGCGATGCGAATCATCACAATGCATTTGGTAGAGCGCGCATGTGCTGAAGGGAGGATGTATGGAACTCAAACGATCTCTCCTGGCGGAAAGTGAACTGCCTGCAGAATGGTATAATCTCCTGGCCGATCTGCCCGAACCGCTTCCGCCACCGATTCATCCGCTGACCAAGGAACCCCTGGATCCTGCCGTTTTGGAGCGTATTTTCGCGAAGGAGTTGATCCGGCAGGAAGTCAGCCAGGAGCGCTGGATTGGCATTCCCGACGAAGTGCGCCGGGTGTATGCGCTGTGGCGTCCCACGCCGCTCGTTCGCGCTCGCAATCTGGAAAAGGTACTTAAAACCCCTGCCCGGATCTATTTCAAAGACGAAAGTCACAGCCCGCCGGGAAGTCACAAGCCCAACACGGCGGTCGCCCAGGCGTACTACAACAAAATGCAGGGAATCCGCCGCCTGTCGACGGAAACCGGTGCCGGTCAGTGGGGATCCTCTCTGGCGTTTGCCTGCTCCTTCTTTGGGCTCGAGTGCAAGGTTTACATGGTCAAGGTGAGCTATCAGCAGAAACCTTACCGACGTGTCATGATGCAGTTGTGGGGAGCCACGGTGACGCCGAGTCCCTCGGAGGAAACGGAGTGCGGCCGCAAGATCCTCGCCAGCGACCCCGACTGTCCCGGAAGCCTCGGGATTGCCATCAGTGAAGCCGTCGAAGTTGCCCTCAAGAACGACGACACCAACTACACGCTGGGGAGCGTTCTCAATCATGTGATGCTCCATCAGACCGTCATCGGTCTTGAGGCCGAAAAACAGATGAAAGAGTTCGGCGACTGGCCGGACGTTGTCATCGGCTGCGTCGGCGGCGGAAGCAATTTTGCCGGGCTGGCCTTTCCGTTCCTCCGTCACAAACTGGCAGGCAAAGAAATGCGGTTTGTAGCGGCAGAGCCGAAAGCCTGTCCATCACTCACCCGCGGCATGTACCGCTACGATTTCGGCGATACCTCGATGCTCACACCGCTGCTCAAGATGCACACGCTGGGACACAGCTTCGTGCCGGCGGGTATCCATGCGGGCGGGTTGCGATACCACGGGATGGCGCCGATGGTGAGCTTCGCCGTCAAGCTGGGCCTGGTGGAGGCCGTGGCACTCCACCAGCGGGAATGCTTCGAGGCCGCCAGGCTCTTTGCCACCACAGAGGGCATCATTCCGGCACCGGAAACGTCGCATGCCATTCGTGCCGCCATTATCGAGGCCCTGAAATGCAAGGAAACCGGCGAAGAGAAGTGCATTCTCTTCAATCTGAGCGGCCACGGAATTTGCGACCTGGGCGCATATGAGCGCTATCTCGCCGGAGAGCTGGAAGACTACGAACTGCCACAGGAACAAATCGACCAGGCCCTCGCCGAGCTGCCCGCCGTCGAGTAGGAGCGTATCCTGTAACCCGCGGCTGACCGCCCCTGTCGGCCTGCCGGCCCACTTTACTGAGATATCCAAAAAGGGAGGCCTGTCATGACACACGCAAGGCGTGGTGGTGGACGATTGTTTGCCCGAACTGTTGCCCTCGCGTTGGCCCTGGCCATCTTTTCCGGGGCGAACCTGCGGGCTGAGAAGATCGGCCCGTGGGATACCGATACCCTTTTTCAGCCGCCCACGGTCCAATGGGGCGAGGAAAAAGACGGGGTCCGCGAACTCTTCTACCAGGGGGAGCCTTTTCAAGGACGACCGACCCGCGTGTATGCCGTCTATGCTCAGCCGCCGGGAACCGGTCCTTTTCCTGCGATGGTGTGTGTCCACGGAGGCGGTGGCACCGCGTTTCCGGAATGGGTGCGTCTGTGGGCGGAGCGAGGATATGCGGCGATCTCCATGGACTTGGCCGGTTGTGGACCGCAGCGGCAGCGTTTACCGGACGGTGGCCCCGACCAATCTGACGAGTCCAAATTTCGCCCGTTTGACGAGAGTTCGGTAACCGATATGTGGACGTACCACGCGGTGGCGGCGGTCATTCGGGCGCATTCGCTGCTGCGGAGCCTGCCGCAAATCGACGCCGACCGCATCGGTGTCACTGGAATCAGTTGGGGCGGTTATCTCACGTGCATCGTTGCCGGAGTGGATAGCCGTTTTCGACTGGCGATCCCCGTCTATGGATGCGGATTTCTCCACGAGAACAGTGTGTGGCTTCCCCGATTTGAAAAGATGCCTCCGGAGCAGCGGGAACGATGGGTCCGGTTTTTCGATCCGTCCCAATACCTTGGTCGCGTGCGATGTCCTATTTTCTTCCTCAACGGGACTAACGATTTCGCCTACCCGCTTGACAGCTATCGCAAATCCTACGACCTCATACCGGGAGAGAAATACATTCGCATCGAAGTCCGCATGAAGCACAGCCATCCCGACGGCTGGGCGCCGCAAGAAATCGGCCTTTTCGCCGATGCCCTGCTCAAAGGCGGACAACCGTTACCCCGGCTATCTCCCCTCCACCGCGAGAACCGGACGGTTTGGTGCGAGGTAACGTCGGCGGTCCCTGTGAAGGAGGCCCATCTTAATTACACGGCCGACGTCGGCCGGTGGCAGGGCCGCCAGTGGTCGTCCGTTCCCGCCAGACTGGAACACGACCGCGTGGTGGCAGAACTGCCTTCCGAGCAGTTATCCGCATATTACCTGGACGTGGTGGACGAAAGAGGGGCGATGATTTCCACGCCGCCCGAGATCGTGCAATAGCCGGAGAAAGGCGCCGGGGTGAGCACTACCCAGATCCTCAACGGGTGTCACCCATTTCAGTCCGTCAAGTCGAACGTGAACTCGGTGGTGGACTCGGTGACTTCCGCCGTCAGACCCGAGGTTTCCGGTGCCCCATATTTCGCGGGAAGCTCTTCACGATATTTGGCGGGGACCGGGGGTGCATCGGGGTCCGTGCTTCCGCCTTCCACGAGGACCGATTTCCGGATTGTGACCCGATAGCTGCCCGGGACAGCCCCGTCGTTCTTGTCGAATGTCGTCAGCCGTGCTACGCCTTGTGCATCCGTCATTCCCGTGGCGGCATGTCCACCGGACACGGGCAGGAATTGGACGTTTGCGTCCGCTACCGGTTGTCCTTTGTATGTCACCGTGACTTTCACGGGCACGGTCTTAGGACGGCCTGGCACGGCGCGCTTGCCGCTGCCACAGCCGCTAAGGGAAAGCAATAACACGAAGACAACCCCAATGACAGCCTTTCTTGCAAAGGAAAACTTCCAGACATGGGCAGTCAGCAGCATGGTTTTCTCCTGAAATTCGGTTTTGATGTCGGCTGAGAATGCCAGTTAATCTCGGTGCGCCGTTTCATCAACAACAATGAGAGAACACAAGCCGGCCTGGGGTTGCAGGCCGGGCAAGGAGGTGCGTCATGCCGCCACTCGGGCTAGCAACAGGATGGCTTTTCGCTGGCCTTTCCGCCGTTGGCTCGAGATCCCACGACAGGACGCCGGTCGTTTATCAGAATCGCCGCGACGGAGAAATCGCAGGATGCAATCCCCATCCGTCGAGATGGTATGGAGATTAACTCGGGTGATGTCGCGATCACAATTCCGAACTCGGCTCTGCACCGTTTTTCGTTCCCAGCGCGCCCCAAACACCGTAGGGGCTCATGCCACTGCCCGTCGGCGACGGAAAGTCGGTTCCCAGGTTGCCTGTGTCAACCGTTTCGGTGACGAATCGCACGGACCCATCAGCGAAGGCCACGTTGACACCTCCAGGATGACGGCTGCTGGGAGTGTAGATACCCCGTTCCCAGTGGCTGGCTGCGTTAGCGCAAGAAGCCGAATTGGGCGGGAGAATCGTGGTAAAGCCAGCAAACCATGCGGCACCGTCCGCCCACCGGAATCCGGGAGCCGTATCGGTGGTGAAGCTGCCGGTCACGTACTTCTTTTGTGCCGGATCATAAGCGGCCCGACAGGTCAGCGGGTTCGTGCCGAGCGCCAAACCCACAACGTTACCAAGGGAATTCTGGGTTTTCGGGCGAACACGCTCGGAGAGCAAGGCCGTGTTGCTGGTCCCATCGGTAATCTCGGCCATCGATGACCAACTGAAGACGTGGAACACACCACGGTTTTGCGAACTCGTGGGCGGCGCGTTGAAGCTATCGATCGGCGAATCACCGCCGTTCATGCAATAGCTCAATGTTCCCCGGGCGGTTCCTGTGGGTGGGACACTGGTCGGGTCGCTGGGACAATTGAGCGCCGGAATCACGGCGTTATACCAGGTTGTGCCGTTCCAGGGGGCCTGGTTGGGGATAGCATAAATCTGGTCGTAGAGGGATTGTTGCTCGATAAACGGGGTCACAGCGGCCCAACCACTCAGACGACCCCGATGCGTCGTACCGCTGCTGGAATTCTGATCTCCCGAGCCCGCCTGCCGAGCCGGAAACCGGTTGTACACATCATGATAATTCTGCATGGCCAGTGCGAGCTGCTTGAGATTGTTCACACACTGCGTGCGTCGCGCGGCCTCCCGAGCGGCCTGGACCGCCGGCAACAAAAGGGCAATCAATATTCCAATGATGGCGATCACCACAAGCAGCTCCACGAGTGTGAACGCTGAGCGCGCACACCCTTTCCCACGAGACAACCCAAGACCCATAAAAAGACCTCCATCCAAAGGCAGATCGAAACAGGAACGACGGATACGACGCAAACACGAAACCGAAACGTACTGCGCTGCGAAACCCCTTAGTAGCGAGCCTCCTCTCCCGGATGAAAGAACCCAATTAGGACGCGTCCAAAGAGTCGGGGGCGGGAAACTAAAGGTGGGCTTTCCAGCAATCTTCCTTCAGTTTAGCTGTCCTTTTTTCACTGTCAAGCAATGGGCTGGTGTTAGTCCACCATAGAAGAAACCAGCTCCAGGTGCCCGTTTCGGCGCCTGTGTGGGACTGGTTTTCTGCGCGCGGTCCGACTATCTTATTGGCCGGTTGCGCCGGCTGAAAAATTGAACTTTTTGAAAAGAGGAGACGTCAATGGTTACCCAATTTTCGTTCCCGGTTGTCCCGAGATCTCGCCGATCGGCACTGAAAACCCTGCTGGCTGCGGGAGTCTGCAGTGCCATGCCCATGATGCGGCCGACTCGGCTTTGTGCCAGCCAGACTGCAGAAACGGCTCGTGCCCTCAAAAAACTCGGCTGGAACCTTGCCTGCCAGCTCTATACGTTCCGAAGATTTTCTTTTTATGAAGCCATAGAGAAAATCGCGGCCCTGTCAATCACGGCGGTGGAACCCTGTTTCTTTCTGCCCCTTGATGCGCACCAGCCAGGCCTTCGTACAAACGAGGACCTGCCTGCCGACAAACGCACGGAAATGAAACAAAAAATGGTACAGCTCGGTATAACAATGCCCAATTTTTATGCGAATATTGGAGGCGATAAAGAACAAGCGCGGAAGGTCTTCTCATTTGCTAAAGAGATGGGCTGTCAGACCATCGTGGCTGAACCACCTGCCGACTCGCTCCCCATGCTTGACGAACTTCTGGCTGAGTACGATCTCACGCTGGCTATCCATAATCACCCGCGGTCGCCAACGTCTCACTATTGGCATCCTAAGAACGTGCTGACGGCCGTGGAAAAACGAAGCCACCGAATTGGCGCGTGTGCAGACACCGGACACTGGGTTCGTTCGGGCCTGGATCCTGTCGCGTGCCTCAAGCTCCTGGAAGGGCGTCTCATCACCCTTCACCTGAAAGACGTCGCGGAATTTGGAGTGATCGATTCTCGGGACGTACCCCTGGGCACGGGAGCAGCCCACTATGATCGCGTCCTGGAGGAGCTGGCCCGGCAGAATTTCCGGGGCGTCATGACCATTGAATACGAGCACGACTCGCCGGAACTGGTCGAAGATGTGGCCAAATGTCGCGATTTCATCCTTAATTGGGCCGTTCAACACGCCTGAACGCCTGCCAGTGGCATCGCCGGCTCTTGCAAGTCTCGCATCCAGGGGAGGAAAATTATGCAGCCGCTGAAAACCGTGACGGCTTCCTGGACCCCATCAGTCCCCCAACCGCTCGTCGCGCGGTTGAGCGTCCTTTGCTTTCTCGTAGTCTTGACTCTGACCTGTCCGCCGATTGGGAAAACCGAAGAGGCCCAGCAGTTTTCCAAACTTTGGGGCAAAAACGGAGAACTCTGGTCGCCCTACAGTCGGCTCCCGGATTTCACGTGGGCAGGATACCGTTGGGGCACGGAGCCCTACAAAAGGCCCCAGCAGCGCGTGTCGGTCAAGGATTTCGGGGCCAAGGGTGACGGCCAAACCGATGACACGGCGGCCTTTCGACGCGCCCTCGAGGCCGGAAAGGGCAAGGTCATTTTCGTCCCTCCTGGAAAATACATCCTGCGGGATATTCTTTACATCCGCAGTTCAAACACCGTGCTGCAAGGCGCAGGGCCCGACCAAACGGTCATCGTTTTCACCCGGCCGGGTACAGAGATTGATCCCCGTCCCTCCAAAACCGATAGCAATCAGGCGACCACTGGTTGGTCCTGGGCAGGGGGACTGATCTCCATCGGCGGCTCGCCAACCAAACCTGTTGACGTTACACACGTTACGAAACCCCAAAGTCGAGGCGATACAAGCCTCACGCTGGAAAAGAATCCTTTCCGGCCGGGCGATGAAATTCTTCTGACACTCCGGGATGATCATGCCAAATCGCTCATTCATTACCTTTATCGCGGAGAGCCTGGCGATATATCGGGACTGAGGAACTGGTACGTGGAACAGGTTTTCCGCGTTGTCCGCTGCGAAGGACACACGGTGTTCCTGAATCGGCCGTTGCGTTTTGACGTCCGTGCGGAATGGAGACCAACTGTGGAGCGATTTGCTCCGCCTCTGACAGATGTGGGAGTGGAAGGGTTCACCTTTGATTTTCCTGTGCGTCAATACGCCGGACATTTCAGAGAGGTGGGCCTGAACCCCGTTGAAATCACGCACAATGCCGCCCATTGCTGGTTAAAAGATCTGGTGATCCGCAACGCCGACAACGGGCCGTTCGTCTCGGGCTATTTCTGCACAGTGGAGAAGATTCGATTGGAGGCTGATCCAGAACGGACATCCCGTTTGGGCAATTACACCGGCCATCATGGTATCACTTTCGGCCGAGCCTTGGACTGTCTCTGCCGGGATTTTGAGATCTCGACCCGATTCATTCACGACCTCACTGTGCAGAGTTCCATCGGATGCGTGTTTTGCTCCGGACGTGGAATTGACCTGTGTTTCGATCACCACCGCTGGGTGCCTTACGAAAATCTTTTCACTGATATTGATGCGGGTCTGGGAAGGCGATTGTTCGCTTCGAGTGGTGGGGACATGCGGGGCAACCACACGGCCGGGGGTGAGACCTTCTGGTGTATTCGCACCCAAAAGCCGGTCCGCTGGCCCACGAGTTTGGGAATCGATGCGATCAATCTTGTGGGACTGAATGTGGCGGACGCCGATCAGGCCGTCCCGGTTCTGCCCTCTCCCACCGACCTGACAGGTCGATGGTGCGAACCGATCCCACCGCAGAAACTCTTTCCGCCGAATTTATACGAGGCCATGCGTGCCCGAGGGCGGACTAACAACTGACAAACAGAATGCCAAAAGCATGACATGAAACGAGCACGCACCGCCCACGGGGTATGCGGGCCGCGTTGCTATACCAAGGTTTTTCTTTGAAAGAAAAAAATTCCCCGCAGCAATAACCTGCCCATATCGAGCATGTCGGTTTCCGAAGCCCCCCAAGTAGGTTATTGTTTCTTGGTCCGGCGAGAGTATATTGCAAGCGGTGGCTATGACACACGCCAGGGGCTAATAAGAATTTCGCTACTTCCATCGAGTAAATAGATGCCACCAATTGATTGTAGAATTTATTGCGTCCCCGGAGCGGCAGGTCCGTTTCTCAGCAGAAGATTCAAGCCAATGTTTCGCAACCATAGTTTTAGTGCGGGCATTTTAGTCGGT
>NZ_JACIYL010000380.1 GCF_014359955.1 Thermogutta sp.
CCAGTTCGAGCCGGGCTGCGTCGTTTGTCAGCACACGGCGGAGGAACGGCACGGCGTCTGGCCCGGTTACCCGAAAGCGTCCCATGTGGCTGATGTCAAAAAGACCGCCGAATTTTCGAACGCTGAGGTGTTCCTGCAGGATGCCGGATGAGTAATGCAAAGGCATAGTCCAGCCGGCAAAGCCCGTCATTCGGGCGCCATGCTGTTTATGCCAATCGGCAAGAGGTGTGCATTTGAGGGACGTCACGCTGTACTCCGGGATTGAGAAAACTCCTGCGTTCAGAAAGATGAATGCGTCGGGCTTTCCGAAAAAGCGGCGTCAATTCCGCTCCCCGACAACCGGAACGATTTATTTTTGCAAATGGCAACCCCGTAGGGCAACCGTGGGGATCGCCAAGTCGAGCGAGTTGTTAGTCAGCGCGCCGGTGCCGCGAGGTTGATTAGCGGTTTCAGACGGCCACCCTTTTGCACTTCGACAACCGCCAGAAGGTTATTGAACTGATCGACGACCGCCGCCTTCTGGCCGGGGACGAGCTGGGCCTCGCACCTGGGCCACTGGCCGTGCAATAGACCGCGAAGCGAGGTTTCATCGAGTCGAAGTTGTGGAAGATGTTGCGTTGCAACCCACGGTGGGCGCAGGTACTCGAGCCATCGATGCTCGTCGAGTGTCCTGGGGTCGACTGACTCTTCGAGCGTAAATTGACCGACGGCCAGGCGTGTCAGCTCCGACATGACAGCCCACGTGCCGAGGCTCTCCGCGAGATCACGGCCCAGTGATCGCACGTAGGTCCCTGAGCCGCACCGAATTTCCATTTCGAGTTCCGGATATTCATATCGGAGGACTTTCAGTTCGTAGACAGCCACCGGGCGAGGTTGAGGAAGTCGCGGTGTTCCCTGCCGGGCCCATTCGTATCCACGCCGACCATGGATTTTCACGGCGGAATAGACGGGCGGCCGCTGCAGGATTGTCCCGATAAACCTCGGCAAAACAGCTTCAATCTGCTGGCGAGTTGGGCGCACCGCTGCCTCACGGATGGTGACTTCACCTTCGACGTCGTCGGTCGGGCTGCTTCTGCCGAGCAGAAAGGTCGCTCGATAGAGCTTCGGTAACTCCTGAATGAGCGAAATGAGCCGTGTGGCGCGTCCCACACATACGACGAGCACGCCCGTCGCCAGGGGGTCGAGGGTTCCTGCGTGGCCGACGCGCAGGCCCCTCGCCCAGCGCTGAACCATGTTGACGGCGTCGCGCGATGTGATTCCTTTGGGCTTGTTGAGGGACAGGATACCACAAATTTCCTGGTTTTTCACTGCCGTGCGATCACTCGTCATGACCCATTGGGTTCGGTAGCGTTAAATGTTGCTGTGGCCGACATGTTGCTCTCAAGGACGTTTGCGGCCTGGCCTGAAGGTCCGTCCAACTCCGAAAGGTATCGTACAACCCTTATCGTACACCCGTGGCGATATGTGAAAAGTGTTGCCACCGACGTGCTGCGATCTCCTGGGGTTACTGAGTCCTCCCCACTTCTGCTCTGTTGTCGGGATCGAACCCGGGTGTCACCGCGACCTTCTGCGGAAGAGAGAGTTGGTTCGGAGGGGCTTGTTTGTCAGGTCCATCTCTCAACGTGGGATACTCCGTTTTGCAGTAGCGGGCACGACAAGCGTGCCCCTCCGTGCTCGGCGGAGGCCGTGGAAAGCATCCCTTGAATAGACGCGGATTCCACGCCGGGGGAGCGTTCCGGTTGCACCCGAATCATGTCACGGACTGAGGGGGGGCCAGTCCCACCCGGGCTACGGCAGCGGTAGGGGCAATTCATGAATTGCCCCTACAGTGCTTTGGGTTCGTGGCATGTCATAGGCTTTTGCAAAATTGGCGATGAGTCAGCCGGGGGTTGAGATTGACTGCGTCCAGTTTTTTCTGATAATGGGGCGAAAATTCGGAAAGTGTTCCATTGCGAAGTCGCTCTGCGTGAAAGGAACGAGTTATGGCCCGGCCGCTGAGCAAACTTGCCAAAGATTGGTGGGACTACACGACTTTAGATCCCGAATTGCTACAGGATGCCGCCAAACTCACCGTGCGGCAGATAGAACGGCTTTCCCGGCCAGGTTTCAAGATTGTCATGTACGACACGCTGGAAGAATTCTACCTGGCGGAAGCGCTCGAATACATCAATGCCTGGCGGCAATCCACTGCGGACAATCCCTGTGGAATTTGTGGTCCGATAGGCCCCACGGAGCAACTCCCGCTGGTGGCCCGGCTCGTCAATGAGTTGGGGCTCGATGTGCGCGAGGGCCACTTTTGGGGAATGGACGAATGGGTGGACGAAACAACAGGGCAGCCGGTTCCGATGGATCATCCATTGAGCTTTGCTCGCGCGGATATGGAGCTGTGTTTCAATCGAATCAACCCCAAGCTGAGGATGCCGAAGGATCACATTCGCTTTCCCATCGGTGACCTGGATGCCTATTCGCGAAGTTTCGACGAAATTCGGTGTGTGGTCATGCAAGGGGGACAGGGGGATATCAAGCACTGGGCTTTCAATGATCCGCCCAGGCGGCAGGGGAAATGGAAGGACGAGCCACCGCCCCCTGCTGAATACCGCAAGCTCAAGACGCGGATCACCGACCTCCACCCGGCTACCATTATGCAAAACGCACGCACCTCCGGTGGCGGGCAGGTGCACCTGGTCCCGACCAAGGCGGCAACGGTTGGCCCGGTGGAAACGTGGAAAGCTGAAAAGGTTTCCATCTGGCACGCAGGAATGCACGATAATCCGTTTGGCATGCGACTGACAACACTGATGATTTCCAAGGGAATTGCCGACTCAGCCGTGCCGATGTCGCTTCTGGCGGAGCATCCCAACGTCCAGTTCAATTTCTACCGGCCGGCCCTCGCCGAAGTGAAGACGGAAATGCATTGACGGATCGGCGATCTATGATACCGTCCGGGTAGTGGATTCGTTGGGAAAGTGAAAGAGTTGGCGGACTTGCCAGGCGAGATTATCAGGCAAAATGTCTGTCCGTTTGACTTTGTCAGGTGGGACGGGATACCCCCCCGCTGTGTGATGTTGCGACGCCAAAGGGATATTCGTTTCCTCCTATGACCATAATCTTCACAGAGGATCACTCGTTGAGACTCGTTCCATGGCTGGAAAATCGTCTTCGCCAGCCTCTGCCCGGCCCGATGATGGGGACCAAATACGCACCGCGTCCACCCCTGGGGCGCGATTATTCCAAAATCCCGGCAAACGCCCGACCTGCGGCCGTTCTCATCTTGCTTTACTGGCATCAGTCGCAGTGGTGGCTGCCGCTGACGTTGCGGAGGCGGGATCTGCCCGACCATGGGGGACAAATCAGTTTGCCGGGCGGCGCTCTGGAACCAGGGGAGACCTCCTGTCAGGCGGCCGTTCGCGAATTCTGCGAAGAGCTGGGCGTGGAGGTCTTTAAGCCCCGCATCCTGGGGAAACTGTCAACTATTTACATCGAACGGAGTGGCTTTCGGGTCGATCCCTGGGTGGCCGTGGCGCATTCACGCCCTCCGATGTGCGCTTCTTCCTGCGAAGTGGAGGAGCTTTTGGAGATTCCCCTTGCGCATCTGCTGGACCCAGCTCATTTTGGGGTTCATCAACGGGAGTACCGTGGTCAGCCCTACGAAGCCCCGCATTTTGCTTTTGGCCCCCATCGAATCTGGGGCGCTACGTGTCTCATCCTGGGAGAATTTGTCACGCTCATCGAGGAGTTTCTTCAAAGCGGTGGCGAGTAGCGGCCCGCACCATTGGGCAAGGGGTTGATTCGAGGACGAAACGCTTGCGAACCAGTGATCGTGCTCACTCTGTGGTCAGCACCTTTTGGAATAACTCGCGGAGAATCTGTTCATCGATTTTCACTGGAGTGAGCGTGCAGGCTTCCGGAGTCGCCTCAAGGGCGTGACGAACCAACCGATCGAGGTAGTTTCCCGGAGCATCGGGAGGGACGGTGACTCGATCGGGCAATCCCGCATCGCGAAACAGATTTTCGAGTGAGTCGAGGAACATCGCCGCCTGTTGTTCGGGAGTCTCTGCCAGGATATGGCACTGGCGCCCCAGTTCGGCCAGGGGCTCCGGGCAGGACTGCTGCAAAAAGCGGAGCGCGACTGGCCCGGCGATGGCCACCGCCAGACCGTGG
>NZ_JACIYL010000381.1 GCF_014359955.1 Thermogutta sp.
AATGAAACACCCAACGTGGCGTGTCCTGGTACATCATCGGCGAGAACGCTCTTGGCGATTACCCTCGGCGGCGGATGGCGGTCGGGGTGGATTGTGACGGATATTTTTGTTGCTCGGTACGCAAGTTTCGTGAGGGACGGATCGAACGTGCGGGAAAGCCGGGTCAATGCGCTCTTGGCGCAAAACCTGAATGTGCGGTGAACTTGCGTCAACGCGACGAATTTTTCCGGACGCCGGCACAACCCACGGGGTCACCAGCGAAGTTATGACCTAGACTTCCAAAGGAAGGGACCAATCGCGCTGGATAGCACTCGGGAATATTGCAGCGAGTGTTGTACAGCGACTCACGAAGTCCCTATCACGAAGCCTGAGGGTTTGTCCCTTGGTGACCCCAAAAGGCTTCTGAATTGATTGGAGTCGGCCGGCCGTAAACACGAACGAGAGCCATTTGCTCCCAGATCCTGGACATTGGTGAAGAGAGAAGGAGAACAACGATGGCCAAGCGGGTTCTCATTGCAGACGATTCGGTCCTCATTCGACGAATGATCGCCGAGATCCTTTCCCAGGCGGGGTGGGAGGTGGCTGCCGAAGCAGGCAACGGCGCCGAGGCAGTGGCGAAATATATTGAGTGTCGTCCGGACGTGGTGACTCTGGACATCGTGATGCCGGGAACAGATGGGATGTATGCTTTGGAGGGAATTCTGGCCGCAGACCCAGAGGCCAAGATTGTTGTGGTGAGCGCCCTCAATCAGACGAAACTGATTTCAGAGGCCATTCGGAAAGGCGCTCAGGATTTCATCGCCAAGCCATTCCTCCCTGAACAACTTCTGGAGACTGTGGCGAATTGCGTAGACGAAGCGCCGGCTGCCGTCTGAACGACCGGTCTCCGCTGGAGGGTCTCCGACGGGCAGCGTGCCAGGAGAACCCACTGTCATTTGACGGCTTGAGCACGGAGCGTAAATTCAATCGTCCCCTGCCCGACCCGATTGGTGATCAGGTCGACAACGGTGAGTCGCAGGACATACCGACCCGGTGCTGCGTCCCTGGGGAACGACAGTTCGCAGCCGATAAAGAAATCCCGGCGTGGACGGCGGCAATACTCTTCGTTGGGGGCGTATTCGTAGCGAGCGACTTCCTTGCCGGCGCTATCCAGAATTTGATAACTGCTCCGCCATGCCGTGCGATAGCCCTTGGGCGTCGATTCCGCACTGAGGTTCTCGACTTCTGCGTACAGTAAAACCTTTTGTCCCGGGGCAAATTCGTATTTGTCAAATGATTCGTACACGCCCCAGCTTTGCACGGCTGTCACGAAGGCCAGCCCCGTTACTTCCAATGGGCATTCTTCTCCCAGTCGCCGCAGGCCGTTCTGAAGATGCCGCCGAGCTTCGGCAAGCCGGAGCTTCGGGTCAGGATTAAGCTGTGAATCCTCCAGGAGCCCCAGAGCAAAAAGCGTTTCCGACCAGAATTCCTGAAGCGCCGGGCTCGTCCCCGGAATGGGCTGCAAGGCATTTTCTCGGTTGCCAAGTGCGAGTTCCAAAAGACGGAGCCGGACTTCCTCGGATTCGCTCCGGCGAGGAGCATTCTCAAGGCGATCGACCGCCTGTCGAAGGTACTCCTGCCAGGTCGCATCCGACGGAGTGGTTGCAACTACCGTGCCGCGATCGCGCCGAAGAGAGACGTCACTGACGGTGGCTTCACCGACCGACTGCGGGCCAGTGGGGTTGCCCGACGACGACTGGTCAAACGGGCGTGGCGTTTCCGATCGGGTTACAACAGACGTGGGCTGGCCGGTTGGTTGAGGAAAGGTCTCGGAGCCGCTCGCAAAGCCGCGACTTTCGTCGGGGGTAGTGGAACGATCAGTCACCTTTAACGCGGCGCTCTGGATATCGGGAAAGGTTGGATGCACTTCGGAAGCTTGAGTGTGGGCCGCCAGTAAAGGCAGGGTAGAATCGGTAGCTGGCGTGAGGGAAGAACTCGTGGAGCTGACTTCAGTTGGTTTGACGGTGGTCAGACCTCGCTTGCGGCGCAGCTCGACGCTGGCGCGGAAGAAATCGACAACGGCCGGCCAGAGATCGGGAGGCGTGCGACAGAGATCGTCGATAAGCTGGGCTTTGTTCTCGGGGGTCAGAAGCCCCTCGGCCTCCAGCTCTTCCACAAGCAGGTTGATCGAGATGGCGTTCGGTCGACTTCCCTCTGCGGAGGGGATGTTCATGGGGTTCTGTTCGGGATTCTCTGCCGACTCAGTACTCTTCTTCGGGGCCGGAGGCTGCGAAGATACGGTGCTCCCTTTTTCTGACGGTTCGCTGGCCTTCTCAGTGGGCCCGTGAGCGGCCTCGGTGGTTTGGCTCTGCACGGAGTTCTGTTCCACACCGTGCGAAGCGGAAGAAATAGCACTGGTTTGCGAATCTTTGGAGCGGAACGGTAGTCCAGGCTGAGACGGGAGGGACGCGCAGCCGACCAGCCCAGCGCAACTCAGGAACGTCAGGAGAAAGCAGAGGCGTTGCAAGTGGTTCATCCTTGATGCCACGCGCAGTGACTCCGATTCCGGGGCGGAATCTTAGCAAACACGGTGGGTCTTGCTCAAGACACGATTGATAGCCCGCTCCAAGGGTGAAAGGATCGCGGGACCTCGGCAGCGAAGCCAACACCCACCTTCCGGTGGCAGGATGGAGAAAATCCGTGTTATGACAAATGTGCATGTTCTGTTGGATGTACACAGCGTGCGTTGACTACAGTTAGGACAGCCGGCCGGTCGAAGATTTCCCGCACCCCAGGGTCAGTTTTTAGGGCCAGCTTCGTTAGCACGACTCGTAAGTGGTGAATTTTAGAAAAGTTGGGAAGTTCGCGGCTGTTTGATAATCTATAGTTGTCAAGGAAACATTGAGTGCACTACAGTTGTCACGTTTTTCGAAGGAGAGTAGCGCATGGTTTACGTCTGGGACAAATCAATGAGCACCGGCGTTCCGCGAATCGACGCACAACATCAGGAACTCATTCAAAAGTTGAACGGTTTGCTGGCAGCGATGAAAGCGCGCAAAGGTCAGGAAGAGTTGGCCAAGCTGATTGGATTCCTCGGGGAGTACGTAATCAAGCACTTTTCTGACGAGGAAGCAGAGATGGAACGCAGAAAGTGTCCCCTTGCTTTAACCAACAAGTTGGCCCACCAACAATTTGTGCGGAATTTTCAGAATTTTAAGAAACAATTCGAAACGGAAGGGGTCACACCCACGCTGATCCTTGCAGTCCAGAGAGAGCTGGGTGATTGGGTCGTCCAACACATCAAGCAGGTGGACACGAAACTGGCAGCCGTGGTCAACCAGCCGGTGGCCAGGTAACGGGGGCACCTCGCCGAGCGTTTCAACGCTCAGGGGCCCGCAACATCCGTCTCTTATTTTGCCGATGCGGTAGGCGGCCTCTTGTGGCTCGCCTACCTTTTTTCATGGCATTTGTCTCCAAAACCCTAAACGCTCTGCGGTGTCTTCCCTCGACTCGTTCTCCCGCCTTGTTACGCCTTTCCCGGGGTTTAAATCTTGCCTGCTTTAAAGAGGAAAATTGCTTTTCGGGCAGTGTCTGCTTGTGGAAAACTATTGGAGTTGGCCGCGAATTTGGTACGATGAAAAAAGGTTTCAGGCGGGAGAGGAACTTCAGGGCGGTTTTGCTCGAGGGGAGATGGATCCGTGTTTCGCTACGTCAGCCAGTTTGTCACCCGTTATTGGCCGCTGGTTTTTGTCGGCTGGGGAGCCGTTTTTCTCATCCTTCACTTCGCTGCTCCGGTATGGGACGATGTAGCTCGTGATGGCGACTTTGCATACCTTCCGGACCGCGCGGCAAGTGTCCAGGGTGAAAAACTTCGCGCGGCGGCCTTCGGAAAATCAGAATCTCAAAGTGAGGTGGTCATCGTTTTAGCACGCCGGGACGGCCCGCTGACCGCTGAAGATCTCGCCTTCTCCGAACGCATTGTGGAAACGTTCCAACCGAAGGAAGGAGAAGAAACACCCATCGTCAATGTGACCGGGCCGACTGCCCAGGTTGTCGGCAAGAAATTGAAGAGTCCCATCACAGACCACGGTCAAGCAGCTCTCGTCATTCTGCAAATGCGCGGGGAAATCATGGCCGTGGAGAATATGAAGCCCCTCGCGGAGATTTACAGAAAA
>NZ_JACIYL010000382.1 GCF_014359955.1 Thermogutta sp.
GGGATCCTCAATTCCAGATCCTAACAAGAGAAGGTAGTGTTATTCTGTGGGGTGATGCAGGAAATGGAGGAACGGACGACGCGCGAACCGTCAAGAAGTTGCAATGGCTTGAAGAATACTATCGCGAGCACGGCTCCTTTGCGGGGCTGGACGGTCCGCTGTCCCCCTATGCGGCTTCGAAAAAGGCGGCCGAGACACTGGCCTTTACCTATCACTACCTGCACAAACTGGACGTCACGGTGCTGCGGTATTTCACGGTTTACGGCCCAGCAGGCCGGCCCGACATGAGTATCTTCCGCTTCATCCGTCAGATCGCGGAAGACGAGCCGATCATCGTGTACGGAGACGGCACCCAGAAACGGGACTTCACCTATGTGGACGACATTGCCGCTGGCACGATTGCCGCGCTTCGTCCCCTGGGCTACGAGATCATCAACCTGGGCGGCGACCGCTCCGTGGAGCTAAACCATGTGATTGGCCTCATTTCGGAAAAACTGGGGAAACGGGCCACAATCGAGCGTCGCCCGCCCCATCCCGCCGATGTCCCCGCCACGTGGGCGGATATTCACAAGGCGAAAGAACTCCTGGGCTGGTCGCCAACGGTGCCCATTGAAGAAGGCATTGCGCGATGCGTCGATTGGTATCTCGCGCACCGCGACACGATGCGGAGCATCAATCTGGGGGACTGAAGCACGATACGGGACGACGTGTCCGACACGGCACCTTTCCGGGAGATGACATACCCCCGGCCTATTTGACCACGAAATTGACCAGTCGCCCAGGAACGACAATCGTCTTGACGACCTCTTTCCCTTCCAGCAAAGAGGCGATCCGCGGCTCCGCTCGGGCAAGCTTCGCAAGGGTTTCCCGGTCGGTGTCCGGCGGGACGACGATCCGTCCGCGAAGTTTGCCGTTGATCTGTATCGGCACTTCGATCTGGCGTTCGCGAACGAGTTCCGGATCGTATTCCGGCCAGGGTTCGTAGGCCAATGTTTGATTGTGTCCCAGAAGCTGCCACAATTCTTCGCAAATATGCGGCGCGAATGGGGAGAGCAGCAATACGAAGGTCTCCATCGCCTTTTTCGGCCGCACTTCCTGCTTGAGGAAGAAGTTGACAAATTCCATCATGCGGGCGATGGCGGTGTTGAACTCCATGCGTTCCACGTCCTCGGTCACCGCTTTGATCGTGCGGTGGAGTACGCGGTTTTGTTCTTCGGTGGGCTCTGCATCCTGGACAGCCGGGTTGAGCCGAGCCTCTTCCGCCCGCTCATCCACAATCATCCGCCACACACGGTCGAGGAAGCCCCGCACACCGTGAACGCCCTCCATGCTCCATGGTTTTGTGGACTCGAGCGGGCCCATGAACATTTCATACAGCCGCAGGGAATCGGCTCCGTACTCGCGGACAATATCGTCGGGATTGACCACATTGCCCCGGCTCTTGGACATCTTATACGCCCGGGCATCCACGCGAATGGCAGGATTCTCCTTGAGGACGAACACGTCTCCCCGCTTTTCCACCTGGTCTGCACGGAGTTTGATCGGCCGCACGGGCTTGCGGGTGGTTTTCTCCACAAATCGCATTTCGCCGATTTCTTCGATATCGTCCTCGCTCACCCACGCCCCCGATTCGTCCTGGTAGCCCGTGTACTCCATCTCGCCGAGGATCATCCCCTGATTGACGAGCTTTTGGAAAGGCTCCGGCGTGCTCACTAGGCCCCGATCATAGAGCACCTTGTGCCAGAATCGCGCATAAAGCAGATGGAGGACGGCATGCTCCGCACCGCCCACATAGAGATCCACCGGCATCCAGGCCTTTTCCAGTTCGGGATCCACCAGGGCGCGATCATTTTTGGGATCGATAAAGCGGAGATAGTACCAGCACGACCCCGCCCATTGCGGCATGGTGTTCGTTTCGCGCTTGTAGCGTTTTCCGTCGCGGGTGACGTAAAGCCATTCTGGCGGTGCCTTTTCGAGGGGGGGCTCGGGCGTCTCATGCTTGGCATCGAACGGCATGTCAGCGGGCAGATCGAGCGGCAGTTCCTCGGGGGAGAGCGGTCGCACGCGCCCCGTCGGTCGCCCCTGCTCATCGAGTTCGTGAAGGATCGGAAATGGTTCTCCCCAGAAGTGCTGGCGGCTGAAAATCCAGTCCCGCAGCCGATAATTGACAGCCTCCCGACCCAGGCCGCGACGTGCCAGGTCCTCGGTGATTTTTTTCTTGAACTCGGCCGTGGACAGGCCGTCGTACGGTCCGGAATTGATGGCCACACCGTCTTCCACAAACGCCACCTTCCCGGCCAGTACATCCTCCCGTGAGACACCCGGCCGGTCGCCAGGATCGACCACGGGAATGATGGGCAGGTTGTATTGTTTGGCGAATTCGAAGTCGCGAGTGTCGTGGGCCGGCACCGCCATGATCGCTCCCGTTCCGTAGGTGGCCAGCACATAATCGGCGATCCAGATGGGAATCAGTTCGCCATTGACCGGGTTGATGGCATACGATCCCGTAAAAACCCCGGTCTTTTCTTTAGACAGCTCGGTGCGATCCAGATCGCTTTTGCGGGCGGCCTGTTCCCGGTATGCTTCGACGGCCTCGCGATACTCGGGAAGGGTGAGTCGCTCCACAAAGGGATGCTCGGGAGCGATCACCATGTAAGTCGCTCCAAACAGAGTATCAGGCCGCGTGGTGAATATCCGCAGGCAGGATTCGTCGGGCTTTTTGGGAAAACCAGCCAGTTCCCGATCGCGGCACCATCCTTCATATTCCCGCCGGGAAGGAATGCCCGGTTTCTGCCAGAACGTCCCGATGAAGAAGTCCACCTCCGCTCCGACGCTCCGGCCGATCCAGTTCCTCTGAAGCGTCTTGATGCTCTCCGGCCAATCGAGAAGATCGAGGTCCTTTTCCAGGCGGTCGGCATACGCCGTTATCCGCAGCATCCACTGCCGTAGCGGGATGCGGATCACCGGATGACCGCCGCGTTCGCTGACTCCTCCCACCACCTCTTCATTGGCCAGTACCGTGCCCAGCGCAGGACACCAGTTCACCGGGGCTTCCAATTGATAGGCGAGACGGTGTTCGTCGCGGTACCGCTCGATAGCATCCTCCCCCTGGGCGGCAATTTCGTCCGGGATGGGGAGTTCACTGATCGGTCGTCCCCGCTGCTGTTCGGGGTCGTACCAGGTGTCGTACAGAATCAAAAAGATGTACTGCGTCCAGCGGAAATAATCGGGATCCGTTGTGGCGAACTCCCGATCCCAATCGTAACTGAAGCCGATCATCTTGAGCTGCCGGCGGAAGTTCGCGATATTGCGATACGTGGCCGTTCGAGGATGCTCCCCGGTCCGTTTCGCATGCTGTTCCGCGGGCAGTCCAAAGGCATCCCAGCCCATCGGATGGAGCACGCACTTGCCCTTCATTCGAGCATAACGGGCCATGATGTCTGTGGCCGTGTAACCTTCGGGATGCCCGACGTGAAGTCCTTCGCCACTGGGATAAGGGAACATGTCCAGCACGTAGTATTTCGGCCCGGTGGGAAGCCGCGGGCAGGCGAACGTCTTATTTTCTTCCCAATAGCGTTGCCATTTGGGCTCGATGATCGACGGGTTATAACGTGGCATAGGGCAGTCCCTCGCGTCATCCAGTGGGGAAAGTTTTTTTGACGGACTGACTTCTGTGGCCGGCCGACTTAATCATCCAGCACCAGACCCCAAAGTCGGCAACCGAACCCCCTCTCATTGGGGATTCGTCGGAACAAAATCCAGAATTGTCGCTGTTTTAGATTAAAGTTCGCTGGAAATGCGTCAGAAATGTGGATTCTAACGAGTGAGGGCGCCGGGGGTAAAGGGACGGTTCAACCGACGGCCCGGCAGATTGGCCGACAGAGATCGGAGCAGCCTTCCCGCATTCCTCCGGGCGTTCACTTTGGCCCTTTGGATTTCGGAACTGGTCTCGACGTGTCGGAAGCAAATCGGTACTCTTAGGAAGTGATTTTTGGTCAGGAGCGACCGTCAACAGTACTTCAAGGAGGAAGATCATGTTGAAAAGGCACTGGCTTTGGCTGGGAGTGGGACTCGTCCTTGTCAGCGGCATCCTTGTCTATCAACTGGCTGCCCAACAGGTG
>NZ_JACIYL010000383.1 GCF_014359955.1 Thermogutta sp.
GAATCGTCGCTCGGATACACTCATCCCGTTCTCGATTGGTATCACGCTTGGCTGTGGTTTGCGGGGAATCGTCGCTCGGATACACTGGTGTACCACCCCGCCGCGACCCTCGAAACGCTGTGGTTTGCGGGGAATCGTCGCTCGGATACACTCAGTTTCACCGTCACAGTCGGAGCCTATGGCTGTGGTTTGCGGGGAATCGTCGCTCGGATACACTCCACCTGTGTCTTGTAGTACTGGTTGCCATGCTGTGGTTTGCGGGGAATCGTCGCTCGGATACACTGAACGCGTCGGTGAGCTTACTTTTGGGACAGCTGTGGTTTGCGGGGAATCGTCGCTCGGATACACTGTCAGACGCTGACCACCGAGGCCCACGCCAGCTGTGGTTTGCGGGGAATCGTCGCTCGGATACACTACCTGCGACCGATTTCATTGAAACAACATAACTTGCGACATGCCCATGCTCAAAAAAGCATGAGCTGCCGAGGGGCTTTTTCATTCTCCTGGAGGATTTTTCCCACATAGTTCTCCATTTTTCCGAATTGCCGGTCTGTGACGGGTAACAGCCGAACAGCACCTTTCGGAGGCAGGTTCGCTCGAATCTCCTGCCGATAGGGATGCATTGCCTCTTCACTTGGAAATGGCCTCGCGTACACAGAGTACTGCAACTGACAAAACCCCATTTCCAGCAACCGCTTGCGAAAACGTACATACTCCCTCCTTGCCTTCCGGTCGTCCATGGGCAGGTCAAACAAAACAAAGAGCCACATGATCTTGTAACCTGACGGGAGATCACCGCGAGGCATGACAGTTCCAATCGGGCAACAGCAAGTCACGGCGTTTCTTCAAAAACACGTCTGCGAGCGAGGCGGCCATCCGACTGAGTACATCGAATAGCGTTCGGCTTTCACCTTCGAGGAAATATCGCTCCTCGAGAAACCTAAGTAAACGCGATTTCACCTCCGGCGTAAGTTCTGCATCTGCTGGAAACTCCCTCAATAACCCAACCACCAACAGATCCACGCGAGGGCGAAACGGCTCCATCAAATCGTCCGCCAGACAAAACGGATTGTACCGATTATGGTGGTGAATTCCCAAACTCGGATGGAGGCCTGCTCCCGTTATGGCTCGTGCAGTAACGGCCCGTAAAATGGCGTAGCCATAATTTAAAAAGCGATTCTGATCATTCCGATCGGGATCTCTGCGAAAGGTTCGATCCTGGAAAAGGTGCCGCCAATATCGACGAGACGCCATCGCTTCCACATTCGAGGTGTCACCCGACCGAACTCGCGTTGCCAGTCGTGCTAAACCATAATCCTGTCCGTGCAGTTCGTGAAGAACAGCAGCCTGGGATTGAATCTTGCTGCGGACGATTTGCTGCCATAATCTTTTTCGTGTGGGCAGCGAGGCCTGCGCCTGAGCAGCGAGCCGCTCGGTTTGAATATGATGGTTCACCAGAGGGAACATTGTTCCCACGGGCCGGCTCGTCGCATCGCATATCACGCACACAGCCCCCGCCTCCGCAAGGCCCGCCAGAACCGGCTGCGTCAAGGTGATGCACGGGTTGGCCGCGATCAGAACCGCAAGCTCTGCCAGAGGAAGAGTCACCTCTGGCTCTTCTCCCATCTTGATGACGAGTTGTCGATGACGCACCGACAGTTTTGCCGGTTTGTTTGCCAGTTCGACGACGTGATTAATCATTCGCCGGAAGGACCTCGCCCAAAGGTGTCACCATCACCTTCCGTGCGCGACGCTGGAAAAGTTGCCGATAAGTGGCGACTATGCGCTCCTTTGCCTCTCTAATGAGCGTAATTGGACGAGCGTCGTAAGGCAAGCGCAATTCCAAATTATTGTCGGAGATTCCAACCACCCGGAGAAGCTGCTTTTGGCCATCATCGTTGATCCACTCGATGTATTCGCTTTTGGCCAGCGAGAATTTGAATCGAGTATTTGGGCCGTGATCACGGCAAACCACGGGCTCGCCTCGTTTTTTACGCTCATAGGCTTCATACAAGCTGACAATCTTACCCTTCCACCGGACTTCCTGGCCCTGCGCATCGATCACAGCATAAATCTCAATGTGGTGATTGTTTCCAGGTACGACATAGCGTCGCCGAGGACCGTCTCCCACTGGAATCACCGAACTGCTGACCCAAATCCGTACGGATTTAACGGGCAAAGCGGTATGATTCTTTCCACGAATAATCGGCAGGTTGTTGTCAGTGGCAAACGCCTTTTTGGGATCCGACACCCCAAGTTGTTTCAACTTCTCCTTCACCAAGCGCTGAACCACCGGATCGACGATTCTTTCTACTTCGTGCGAAGACAATGCGTTCAGACGCTTGCGGACTTTTGTCTTCCCCTGTTCGACGGGTGGCGAGTAATGTGTTTGATCATGCAGGGCTCCCGAAAGACGGCGGCTGACTCGGAACGAAACCACAATCTCTTCCACGTGCCGCCGCACGTCAGTGAGGAAGGTATCCCATGGGGGATCAACCTTCACAGCCCCTCGGTCCGACGTTCTCAAGAGTTTTTTGGCCTCCTCCGAAAACCTCTGGATCATCGAGGGATCGGTCAGCGCCACAACAAGTGCATCAATCGCGTGATGACGGTGATCATACCGATTCTTTTCAGGGCTTCCTCCCAAGACGGCATTAAGATTCCACGCACGTCGGAAGAGAGCCGTCAAACCGCCCGTAACTGTGAAGACTCGCTGGCGTCCAGCCGGGTCGATCCTTCCCCCGTACAAATGTCCTAAATAGTCAGCCGCCGCCTTGGAGATCCACCGGGTATCACTCAGGTGCCTTAGCGCAAAGTCAGGCGGTATTTCTTCCGCTTGAAACCGATCAAGTTTCTGCCGTGCAAACGGACCACGAAAATTCCTCACTCGCGTGAGTATTTCCTGCCAGCGTACCGGATCGGCCGCATAAGCCTCGCAGGGAGTGCGTCCCGCTTTCACTGAACGATTCTCCTGGTGATAGCAGAGTGTCTTATTCAGAAAGGAATCATCCAGCGAGCGATGCAGCGGCCAGATGTGCTCCACATCAAATTCGGGATGGTCTCCCAGCAACGATTCCAATCGAATCTGCCTGCCGGTATAAGGGCATTCCCAATTGCATTCCTCAGCCAACAGATACTTCTCAATATCCCGAGCGGTCGCGGTTCGCCCAAGTGCTTCCAGTACCTTTTGAGCCGCTTCCTCTCGCCGTTTCTGCTGCTCCCGCATTCGCTTCGAAATTTCTTCACGCTCTTTGCGGGAACGTTTCAATTCGCGAGCTAATTCCACGCGAATATACCGGGGAATTCCATACTTCTGAATAACAGCATTGACGACCTTACGCAGTTCGGTGAGCGCCCGGATCAGCAGCGGATTTCTGGCAGTCGGCAAAACCTGGCGAACCGGCGGCAGTTTGGGATGTTGATTAACTCTCATCCGAGTGCCGCCGTAAACTTTCTGTATCGCCGCATTGAGACGGTCGCCCTGCTTTAATAAGGGCAAAAGCTTTCGAATAGCCCGGCGACTGAAGCTGTGGTAGCCTTCCTCTAAGGGCATCTCAGCGAGTTGAGAGGCCATTTCGCGGTCAAATCCCCAGACTCTTTGCAGATGCTCCTCAAGGGCGTCAGCATTTAGAAATGCTATCACAGTATCCACCAACGCTTTTTGTTTCTCGCTTCCCAGATTCTCCCATGCAATATCACCGATGATTTTTCTAATTCGGGCAGCGGTTCTATTACCCGGCAATTTTTTCTCACCGCCACGTTCCAAATTGCACTGCCAGCCCTGACCTTTTTTTCCGGTGGGAATGCCAATCGCCTTTTTGATCAGTGTGAAACTAAGGTCTTCGTTCCGTTCGGCCAAATCATAGAGTTTTTGTCTTTCCTCCGCTGTCAATAGACGGGTTGTGCCCTGTGGATCGACAAACTCAAGGTCATTGATTCGCTGCATGTACCGAATTCTCTGCGCCTCAAGAGAAGCCATCGGGGCCCGCCTGAAAGCATAGATATACTCCACCTGTCCGTTGGGACGTTTTCGCGTAAGCACCTCCAAGGGACAGCGTCCCACAAGGCCGCTCTGCGATTTGAGCGGCCGTTGAAAAAAGAGCGCCTTCCAGAGCTGTG
>NZ_JACIYL010000384.1 GCF_014359955.1 Thermogutta sp.
GCGGGCGGTAGGAGACCCGATCACATGCCCCACTCCGTCCACGGTGCCGTCGGTGGTTCGGCAAACAACTTCCGCACGCCCGTCGCCGTCCAGATCATAAACGATAAAGGGGGTGTAATGTGCGCCTTCACGGATATTCGGACCAAGGTTGATTCGCCACAGGAATTTTCCATCCAGGGTATAGGCCTCTAGTTTTGTTTCTCCGGTCGGTCCGCGCTGTGAATTGTCTCGAGGACGCATTTCCTGCTTGACGACAATTTCATATCTACCGTCGCCGTCGAGGTCCCCGACGGACGCGTCATTCGGAGTGTGGCCCGGCAACGTTTGAAGCGGGATCACCAGGTACTTTTGCCCCAATTCGACCTTGACAATGGTTGCCGGCTCAAGCTCGCGGCTGTCCACCACGGCTGTCACGCGATAGAATCGGGGAAATGTCGCCGTGCGATCGGAGTCGACATAATGGGTGATCGTTCGCAAAGGAGAGGGAGTAAGCCTGTGCCAAATCCCCGTGGAATCCAGCCGGTCAACATAAAAGCCGATGTCCTCGGGATCGTTCGCCAGCAGTCGCCAGCTGATCATGACGGTCTGGTCGCCGCGATCGATCGCAACACACCCGCGGTCGAGGGCTTCCATTTGACGCCCGACACCCGCGCCGTGTAGGTTCGTACCCAGCAACCAGCTCCCCAGAACTCCCAGGAAGAGGCATTTTTCCAAGCTGATTGTCGAACACCTCATGGCAGGAAATCACTGAATGTGCAAACTGAACGCTCTGTCTTACTTTTTTTCATTTTTACAACGTTTTTGTCAGATTGGTACCGAATCAAATTGGGCAGGGGAATCACGGGCTGTTCACAGCACACGGCGGTTGCGCCGGTGGACGTCACGTCAGGCAAACCCGTTGATGAAGACCGCGGCGAGTGACACCAGCCAGATCTCAGGGTGTTGCTAAATTCCGCCAGGTTTTCTTTTCGGATAAAAAAAACCGGGAATGAGTCATCATTGTCCACTGGCTGATATACTACGGCAAGGCTGTGAACGTTGGGTCGAGACGCCTCTAATGGGTATGTGACGAGTTGGGGGAGATGCCTGCATGTTGCGTGTGAAATTGTTTCGCGTATCACCGATAGCAGCCGCCATGCTCATTTGCACCATTGGTTTGCCGGCACAGTCGCAGGAGAAACCGGAACATCAGCGACTGAGCCGGGGCGATCTGGCGACAACCCTCGAGATCTACAATCTGTGGGGCCAGCAGCCTCGCGAAAAGCAGGAGGTGATCAGATTCGCTTATGAATTTCTTCAGCAACGTCCGCGAGGTACGGTGGCCGATCTTGTGGACCAGCCGGAGTTTCAACGTCTTTGCCGAGAGGCAGGCTTGACTCACCTTGGTGGCCCCATGCTGGGTTGTGTGAGTTCCGACGGAGTCCGCGTTTGGGTTCGCACTCTGGGACCCGCTGAGGTCATTGTGGAAGTGCAGGTGGACGGCGAGCCTCGACGGTTCGGCCCGGTGGCGTCGACGCGGGAAACGGATTTCACTGCGGTGGTGCCAGTGACGCGCCTACCACGAGGGCGGGTTCTGCCCTACCGCGTCCTCATCAACGGGAAAGCCGCAAAAATTCCTGAAAACGCGGTGATCCGAACGCTTCCGGAGGGTGCGAAACACCTGCGGATCGCCTTCGGAAGTTGCATGCACCGCTGGGGACTGGGCAATCCCCAGTTGATCGCCCAGATTCGCCGTCGACAGCCGGCAGCCCTCCTGCTGATTGGGGATACCGCGGCTCAGGATCGGGATAACCACCTTGGCATGCATCGTTTGGATTATCTGGTTCGTGACCTGACGCCAGCATGGCAGCAGTTGGTCGCCGAGATTCCGGTTTACGTTACCTGGGATGATCACGACTACTTCAATAACGATAAATGGGGCGTGCCGAAAGGCTTTTCCGAAGCGGATCGGCAGGGCGTTTGGGAGGTGTTCCGTCAGTGCTGGAACAATCCCGCTTATGGCCTGGGCCGGGGAGGGATCTTCCTGAGTACGCGGATGGGGCCCTGCGACATCATCATGACCGATAACCGCTTCTTCCGCGAAAAGGGCAATTTTTTGGGGAACGAGCAGATGGCCTGGCTCAAGGAACAGTTGCTTGCCGCCAAGGGACCATTTGTGATTCTTTCCTGCGGGACGATGTGGAGCGATTACGTCTCGAATGGAAAAGATTCCTGGGGGGTTTTCGATCCAGAGGGGCGGGAAGAAATTTTCCGCTTTATTGAAGAGAACCGCATTGGCGGGGTTTTGCTGATTTCCGGTGATCGGCATGGAGCTCGCGGATTCACCATCCCGCGACCCAACGGGTTCCAGTTTTACGAGTTTGAAGGCGCCAGCCTGGGAGGTCGCAGTGGACCGCCCGTCCGCCAACCGAACTGGACAACGCAACTTTACGGAATTTCCGGCGAATACGCGTTCAGCGAGTTCGAGTTCGATACGAGCAAACCTGATCCCGAAGTGACGTTTCGATTGTTCAGCGAAACGGGCGACGTGATCTACGAACTGACCCTGCCCCGAAGCCGACTGACACCACCCGCCAGGTAAATTGGGACGCCCATGTTCAGTGAGATCACCGACTTCCTGTATCGATTCGCCCTCTGTTTCGTCCCCCTGTTTGCCGCAGTGGACGCGGTGGGGCTACTGCCCCTGTTTTTAAGTCTGACGGAGGGTTTAACTCCCACCGTGAAACAGCGCGTGCTATGGCAGATG
This sequence comes from Thermogutta sp., assembly GCF_014359955.1. Classification (GTDB taxonomy): domain Bacteria; phylum Planctomycetota; class Planctomycetia; order Pirellulales; family Thermoguttaceae; genus Thermogutta. The sequence goes on from NZ_JACIYL010000384.1 coordinate 2,747, forward strand.
GTTCTCACGGCAAGCTCTGTCGTCATTGCGTTTGTCGTCGTCGGGCAGGTTCTCCTCCAATTCCTGGGCATTTCGATAGCCGATTTCATGGTGGCGGGCGGAACCATGCTCTTTATCGTGGCCATGAACGACCTCTTCGCCACAGATAAAGGGCGACCGCATCTGGATACCGAATCTCTGGGGGCTGTTCCGCTGGGGGTGCCTCTCACTGTGGGACCGGCCGTATTGACGACCGTACTCCTCCTCGCCAACCAGTATGGAAAGCTACCGGCCCTCTCTGCTGCGCTGGCGAACGTGGTTTTGGCTGCGGCACTGTTCTCGGTCGCGGCCAGGATTGAAAAATTTCTCGGGCGGGACGGTGTACGCACAATGTCCAAGATCGCTTCCCTGCTGATGGCCTCAATTGCCGTGATGATGATCCGGAAGGGAATCCTCGGAATTTTGCACGACGCGCGCATCCTTTGAAGAGACACACCCAGCCTGCATCTGGCCGAGTGTGTATTCCGGACACTTCCAGCGCGTGGCAGTACTATCTGCCTGTTGGGCCTTCCCCAACTTATGCAGCCTAGACGTTCCCGCTTTTACTCGGCCGAGGGGGCGCGGAAGTCCACACGGGCTCGCGTGGCCGCGGGATTCGACCCGAAGGGACCCGACAGAAGAGGCAATTCATGTATTGCCCCCGCCAACGAATTGCGTCCCTGCCATCTCTGTGGTCTTTGCCAAAGCGCGGACGGATCATCTCATGCGGAACTTGCCGCAGGCTCGGAGACCAGGTTGCGAATCCGCTCGATCAACCGCCCGATCATGTCCTTCTTTTGTTTGAGGAGTTCCCTCACGTCGTAGAATCGGGCGTGGCGGATTTCGCAGTGGAGATCGGCCTCTTCACGCTCCAGCAATTCGAGAATGAGTTCCCACTCTTCCCGGGACAAGACTTCTGCATTCATGGCCGCACCTCCGCTCCAAGACGTTCCTGGTTTCTTCCCAGGCCCGACATTATGTTAGGGCGGGGACGCCCTGTGGACAAGCTCACGGAGGCGTCAGCCGGCAGCCTTGCCTGCAGGAACGATTGCAGCGGCACGCTGGGTTCGCAGGCTCAGTCGTTGTAACTGCTCGCGCGGAGAGGCCACCACGGTAAGATGTTCACCCTCCGCCCAGATGGAATCCTGGGTGATGTCGGGAGCCCGCCGCAACTCCACTTGGGCACTGGTGGGCACCACCACGCGGTGTTCGCCCTGCTCGTCTCGCCATGTGAATCCGCGCTGTCCTCCCTCTTGTTTTTCTTCCACGTGTGTTCCGTGTGGAATAGCGGCCAGGATGGTGGTCTTTTCTTCGGTGGCTTCGCCGCTGCCTTTCTTGACCACCTCCAC
>NZ_JACIYL010000385.1 GCF_014359955.1 Thermogutta sp.
TTTTTGGGCCCCGATTGATTTGAACAGCGAAGCCGACGGCTGCCATTCAGCCCAAAGCCCATCCCTTCAACGGGTCAAACAGCCGCGCCAAGCCGACCACCGGCCCCGACGGAAAAACCCAAGCCCAACACTGGACGGAGAAGCTCCGCCTTGGTTCAATGTTATCGGGCGTTGACCGACGCGGTGATTGTTTTTCTGGCCGAGTTCGGGAATGCACCAGACACCCGATGGCATGTTTTTCCAAACCACAGGAGATTCAGCCACGCCATCGATCGATTCGTCAGACCCTTTGATGAAGGAGGTCAAACCTATGCGCGTCCATCGTCGTTCCTTTCTCAAGACATCGGCCGCCGCCGGTGTCGGCTTCACTTTTGCGATTTCTGGCACCCGCAGCTCGGGTCGAATCATCGGAGCTAACGAGACGATCAACATCGGCGTCGCGGGCATCCACGGCCGGGGTGGAGCCCATATTGATGCCTTTGCCAGTATGCCGAATGTGCGGGTCACGTATCTGATCGATCCCGATAGCCGATTGTTTGCCAATCGCATCAAGCAGGTTGAAAAACGCGGCGGAAATACACCCAAGTGTGTGCAAGATGTCCGTCAGGCTCTGGACGACAAAAATCTGGATGCCATCTCCATCGCCACCTGTAATCACTGGCATTCGCTCATGACGATTTGGGCGTGCCAGGCGGGTAAAGACGTCTACGTGGAAAAGCCGTGCAGCCATAACGTGTTCGAGGGCCGCAAGTGCGTGGAGGCCGCTCGCAAATACGGCCGAATTGTGCAACACGGCACCCAGAGTCGGTCGAGTGCCTCCTGGGCACAGCAGGTGGCCGCCATTGCCTCGGGCAAGTACGGCAAACTGTTAGTCTCGAAGGGCTACGCCAGCAAACCACGGTGGTCCATCGGGTTCAAAGAAGACAAGGATCCCCCGCCCGAGCTGGACTACAACCTGTGGCTCGGGCCGGCTCAGTGGATGCCGTACAACGAAAACCTCGTCCATTACAATTGGCACTGGTTCTGGCCAACCGGTAACGGCGAAATCGGCAATCAGGGGGTTCACCAAATGGACATCGCGCGATGGGCGATCCCTGGCGCCACACTTCCCGATTGGGTGATCAGCGCAGGCGGCCGATACGTGGACGAACCCGATCACAACTGGAAGGACCAGGGCCAGACGCCCAACATGCAGATCACCGTCATGGGTTTCGGGGATGTGCTCTTGCTCTTTGAGGTGCGTGGCCTTGTGGGAAAAGCCGGCCCGGGCGGCAAAAAATTTGCTCCCATTGTCACCAACGAGTTCTATCTCGAAGAAGGTGTCATCAAAAATGGTCAGTTCTATCCCAAGGGAAAGGACCAGCCAGAACCACTCGTCAAGGTGGATGTCACAATGGGTCCAGGGAATCAATTCGAAAACTTCATCGCCTGCATGCGCAGTCGCAAGGTCGAAGAGCTACATGCCGACATCGAAGTTGCCCACTACTCTTCCGCCCTCTGCCACCTGGGTAACATTTCCTACCGACTGGGCCAAGAAGTGAGCTTCGCCGAAGCGGCTGCAGGACTGCCCAACCACGAGCTGGTCGCCGCCGCCTGGAAGATGCTGGAAGATAACCTCGCAGGGGCTTTAGGGGTGGACCTGAGAAAGCTCACCTGCACTTTGGGACCGAAACTGGCGTTCGACCGGAATAAAGAGCGCTTTGTTGATAACCCCGAGGCGGATAAACTCCTCACCCGCGATTACCGGAAGCCGTTCGTTGTTCCGGAAAACGTGTGAGCTGAGGAGAAAGACCCACGCTGCGGCGTCGTGAGTCAACCGCGTGACCAACCGGGCGAAGCCTCTCCGCCCGGCATGGTCGGAGTTCGTCCATAAAAACCCTGCGGACCCGATAGTATTCCCGGTGAGCACGTTCACCATGACCCCGTCCATTGTCGATCCGACCACGGGAGTTCGAGCCATGAACAAGCATGAGCGTTTGTCACGCCGGAGTTTTCTGGACCGGACAGCTCTTGTGAGCGGTGCCGGATTGATGGTTCCCACCTTCATCCCCGGCACCGTGCTCGGCGAGGGCGGCACATCAGGCGCCGGCGAAAAAGTGCGGGTTGGCCTCATCGGCTGCGGCGGAATGGGCCAGGCCAACCTCGCCAACACCGCCCAGCACCCGGACGTAACGGTCGCGGCCGCCGCCGATCCCTGGCAGTCCCGTTTGGATGCGGTGCTCAAAAAATACCCGGGATGTAAAGGCTTTAAAGACTATCGCGAACTGCTGGATCAAAAAGACGTGGATGCCGTGATTATTGCGTCACCACCGCACTGGCATTGCTTGCATGCAATCCACTCCTGCGAAGCCGGCAAGGACATCTATCTGCAGAAGCCCATGACGCTTCACCTCGGGGAGAGTCTGGCGGTTCGTAACGCCGTGAAGAAGCACAACCGCATCAGCCAAATCGGCACGCAGATCCATGCCTCCGAAAACTACCGTCGTGTGGTGGAAAAAATTCGGGCAGGCTATATCGGGCAGGTCAGTGTCGTCCGAACGTTCAACGTCATGAATCAGGGGCCGGAAGGAGTGGGACATGACCCGGGCACGCCGTGCCCCCCGGACCTGAACTGGGACCTGTGGATCGGCCCAGCGCCCATGCGGCCGTACAACCGCATTCTCGCCAGCAGTTCTTACTACCATTGTTCCTGGAAGGATTACAGCGGAGGCTGGACACCGGGAATGGCGCCGCACATCATCGACCTTCCCGTCTGGGCGCTGGATCTCAAATATCCGCTTCGCGTCCACTGTTCGGGTGGCCGCTACATCATTCGTGACGACGGGGACGCCCCAGACGTGCAGGAAATCCTGTGGCAATATCCCAATTTAACCATGACGTGGATGTGCAATCTTGTGAACAGTTATGGCTTTGACTTCCACGGCAAGCCAGTTCCGCAACGGCGTTTGGGCATTTACTTCCACGGAGTGGATGGAACGCTGTACGCCAATTACACGATGCATCAGGTGGTGCCGGAGGGCGATCGCATGAAAGACCGCGAGCCGCCACCCCCTTCCATCCCACCTTCCCCCGGACACGAACTGGAATGGATCAATTGCGTGAAAACACGGGAACAACCATCCTGTAGCGTGTTTTATCACGTTCGCGTGGACATCCCCATCGTGCTGGGAAATCTCGCATATCGCCTGGGACGTTCCCTCGCGTTCGATCCGGATTCGGAACAAATCGTTGGAGATGAGGAAGCGGCGCGTCTCGCCATTCCGGTTTATCGAAAGCCGTGGCGTTTCCCGGACGAGTATCTGAAGGGATAGTCTGCCGCGCGCCAGGGGCTGCCGGTCCCGTCCGATGGCCACCGTTTGGGGGACGCGCTCAAGCGCTTCGCGCCTCGTAGGTACTCGCCAAAGCGTGACAAAAGGGCAGGGGAGCGCCCTACTTTTCGGGGCTATTTTGTCGCGAATCTACCCCCTCATACGAGTGATTCCTTTGCGCACCTCACTTCCAGCCATTTCCCACCGGTAGATTTCACAAGCTAAATTTTCCCAGACAGGGAAAATCGGATGAGATGGCCGAGCCGGCTCCCCGCCGCACAACGCACATCGGCGTTCGCAGCGAGCGGGCCGGTTAGGCGAGGAGATGATCGCTTCAACGTTTCTGCGCTGACTCTGGTGGGTGAGGCTGAGAACAATGCCATTCTTTACCCAGAAAAAAGTCCACGAAGTTCAAAGCTTTGTCCTCAAATTTGTGAACAGCCACTCGGAGGTTGCCGAGTCGATCGAGCTCGGACAAAGGCGGGAGTCCCGTGCCCGATTGTGCGTCGTCGCGCTGCTGATACCGTATGACGCCAAGATGATCCCGGTTCACGAAAAACTGCCGGTGATCACAAAGGAATTCTCCTCCACGGGGATGTCGGTCATTCTGTCTGAACCCCGTGGATACGATCGGGTGGTGGTAGGGCTGAAGTACCAGGGCGAAATGCGATTCCTTCTCGCCAGGGCCGTGCACCTGACGCCCATGGGCGGCGGCTTCTTCCAGCTCGGCCTGGAGTTCCTCCAGATTCTCCATCCGGGCGACCATCCCGAGCTACGCGAGGTCGTCTTCTAAACGCCGAAAAG
>NZ_JACIYL010000386.1 GCF_014359955.1 Thermogutta sp.
GGGAACTAACCGCACGCGGCCTGAAAATCGCCACGTTTTCGGGGACGTTCAATATGGCCCATCCGGATGAGGGCTACCGTCGCGCATATCTCGCGCGGTTGGCGACGGTTTGTTCTGTGTGCCGAGATTTGGGAGGAACAATCGTGGCGGTGTGTACCGGAACCCGAGATCCGCTGGACATGTGGAAGGGGCATCCGGACAACCAAACACCCCAAGCGTGGGAGGACATGTCACGAACGATGGAACAGGCCCTAACGCTGGCTGACCGGTACCAGGTCGTCCTGGCCTTCGAGCCGGAGACCAACAATGTGGTGGACTCTCCTCAAAAGGCGCAACGGCTTTTGGGACAATTCCAGCATCCGCGGTTGCGGGTCATTTTGGATCCGGTCAACATCCTGCCCGAAGTTGGTTCCGCCGATCGAAACCAAATTCTGGAGGAAGCTGTCAGACTGTTGGGTCCCGCTATGGTGGCTGCCCATGCCAAGGACGTCATCCGCACCGGGATGCCTGCGCGATCCGGCGCACCGCTTGTCGACTACTCTCGTTATTTACGACTGTTGCATGACCACAGATTCGACGGGCCACTCTTGATTCACAGCGTGGCGGAGGACGACGTGCCCCGGGTGATTGCTTTCCTGCGAACAACGGCCGAGGAATGCAGGATCCGCCTCGACTGAATGGGGGCATGCTGCGAGGCGGAAAAGCCATCTCTGGCTCGTCGGGAACTGGGTCAGCTCATCGTCCAGTAATCGGCCGTCCCTTTGCGAGGCTGGGCGAAATTGTGAACGGGAGTGACGCATTCAATCGGCGTCGGTATCTTCGTCGGCTTGCTGCTCGGCGCGCTGGACGCGAATTCCCAGTTGGCGCATCTTGCGATAGAGATTGGCCCGGTGGAGTCCCAGTTGCCGCGCCGCCAGTGTCACGTTGTTTTGAGTGGATTGGATGGTGCGGCAAATGTAGGCGATTTGAAATTGCTTGGTGGCCTCACGGAGTTTCAGCCCAGGGGCGATTCCCTCCAGCGGCATGACCTCACGGCGGAGTTCACCTGTCAGACCGAGGTCCGCAACTTCGATTCGGGAGTGGGGGCACAGATAGGCGATTCGCTCCATGGCGTTGCGCAGTTCTCGGACGTTGCCGGGCCAGGAGTACTGGAGGAGGAACTGCTTCGCTTCCGGCGATAATTCGGGAACAGGTCGCCGTGCTTTAGCGCAAAATTCTCGCAGGAAGTGTTCTGCCAGAAGGATGATGTCCTCACCCCGATCCCGGAGGGCGGGAATCTGCAAAGTGACCGTGTTCAGCCGGTAAAACAGATCCTCGCGAAAACGTCCTTCCTTCACCCACTGATGAAGGGCGCGATTCGTGGCGGCGATCACCCGGGCATGCACAGGAATCAGTCGTGTTCCGCCAACCCGGGTCACCATTTTTTCTTCCAGAACGCGCAACAACTTGGCCTGAGCGGCCGGGCTGAGTTCCGCGACTTCGTCCAGGAAGATCGTCCCGTTATGGGCGAGCTCGAATTTGCCGGGACGGCTTTCATGGGCGTCGGTAAACGCTCCTTTCTCATGGCCGAAAAGTTCGCTCTCAGCGAGGCTCTCCGGAATGGCCGCACAATTGACCGCAATAAAAGGATGCTCGCGGCGTTCACCCAAATAGTGAATCAGTTGGGCGACGACTTCTTTTCCGGTGCCGTTTTCTCCCAGAATCAGAACGGGAAGATCCGTTTCGGCCAATCGGTCGATTTCCCGCCGCAGGCGAAGGATTCCCGGCGACCGTCCGACCAATTGCACTCGACCGGCCATCTCGTCCACGATCTGCCGCCGGGTCAGCAGCACCTGCTCGTAATCGCGGACGCTTTCCAGAGCCGCGGCGGCCTGCTCCGCCAGCCCCAGGAGAGACTCTTCGTCTTCTTCAGTGAACTCACCATTTTTCTTGTTCATGACCTCAAACACGCCCAGTATTCTTCCGGTGCGCGTTTTCAAAGGCACACACAGCAGGTTTTCCGTGTGGTAACCGAGCTGGCTGTCCACACGCCGATCAATGGCTCGCTGCTCGGGTGACTCCCGTGCCACACGCATTGGTCTTCCCGTATTGAGAACCCGTCCCGCGATGCCAGCGTCGTCCGGTATCCGAAGTTCATCTTCCACCCCGAGAGCGGGCCGTCCAATGAGCAAACGCGCCTGACGGTCCCAGAGAAAAATGGTGGCGCGATCTGCATGAAGGAACTCGGCGGCCGTCTGGGCGATCTCCGTAAGCAGCGGTCGGAGTTGCCGTACCTGCGACCAGCGCTGTGTGATGCGCAGGAGTGTTTCCCGTTTCTTCAACTCTTCCGCGATGCGTTCCCGCTGGCTGACAAACCCGACGGCAGCAGCAAGCGTCTCCGCGACTTCCCGCATCGTCTCCAGATGGGCTGTGGTGGCCATCGGTTGAGGGAACCGGGCCACCAGCCAGACGACTTCCGGACGGTCCATTGGCAAAGAAAAGGCACACCAGGACCCATTGACCCAGGGCTCGCTCCGGTCAGCAAGACCGACCCAGCGATGCTGATGCTTATCGTCGGCGTGCCCGGATTCGGAGATCCAGCCGCAGGTGTGATGTTTTCGATCGATGCCCAGCAGCCCCACGAAATCAGCTCCGAGCGCCACCCGGAGCGTGGGGGTTTGCGCCTGGAGATAGGTGCGTGTCTCGTTTGCATCGCATGCCGCGATTAAGATCTCGCGCAGCAATCGCTCACTTGTCGAGGTCAACGAAAAATCAGTCTGTTGGACATTCACCGGAATCACTCCTTTTACCGCGCCGCATCCTTCATGAGATCTTCCCTTCAACACAGAGAAAGGAACGTGGACTAGCGGGGCAATCCTCCGCGGCTAGCCTATTGTATCGCGCTGGGGAGCCTGTTCCTAGAACCGCATTGTTCACACTTTTCTACCCAATCGGCCGCACGAAACTTCGATCGTGCGTCACAATCGCTTGCAGTCTGTTGCGAAATGTCCCAAACGTGTCAGCGGTAGGGAGATGTCAACCAGCCACTTCGACTCGATTGCCGGTGACCTTCCACATTACCCGCAGTCCACGATAATGTATCCTACAGGGTCGTCGCGCAAGCAAGCCGGATGAGCAAATAAGTAACGGGTGAGAGCCTGGCCACGCCTTTTTGCAGCGCGGCTGGTCCTGAAAGATGGGAGATGTGCTCCATGGCGGCCAAATGTGAAATCGGGAATTGTCTCCTGGAATTGGTGGAAGGCGACATCACGGAGCAGCATGTGGATGCGATCGTCAATGCTGCCAACAGTCGGCTGGCAGGTGGGGGCGGGGTCGATGGTGCCATCCATCGCAAAGGGGGCCCCGAAATCATGGCGGAAACACGGGCAAAATACCCGCAGGGTTGTTCCACAGGCTCGGCAGTTATTTCAGGTGCCGGTCGGCTTCCTGCGAAATTCGTCATTCATGCGGTGGGACCTATCTATCGCGACGGTCAACATGGGGAGCCAGAACTGCTCGCGAGTGCCTACCGTCGGTCGTTGGAGCTTGCCGTGGAACACGACTGCCGCTCGGTGGCATTTCCTGCCCTCAGTGCTGGTGCCTACGGCTATCCGTTGGCAGACGCTGCCCGCGTGGCACTCAGGACGGTCATCGACTTTCTCAAAAACCATGGGAAGCCAGAACTGGTGCGATTCGTGCTCTTCGGAAAACCGGCGTACGAAACCTTCGTGAAAGTTCTTCAAGATATCGCTGGCTCAGACCGGGTTGTTGTCGAATCCGAATGATCCAGCGAAACCGGCGAACCGGTGGCCCCAGGAACCTTCGCATCACTGGGGGATTGCGCTGTAAATCTGTCCGATGTAAAACAAGGCCAGCCGGAAAATCATGAAAATCATGATCCCCGCAATGAGGAGTGTGACCATCACAGCGCCCACCACGCTGAGGATCTTCATGGCCCGACTCGCGCGCTCCATGCAGAGGCGACTGAGCCGTTCCAGGACCTCATCCACTTTCCCGCTCTCTTCCCCGACGCGGAATGCATCGAGCCAGTCCACCGGAAACAACCCGGTGTTTTCGAAGGTACGAGAAAGGGCGTGTCCGGCCTGGATCGAGGCCCAAACGGGAC
>NZ_JACIYL010000387.1 GCF_014359955.1 Thermogutta sp.
TGTTTGGCCAGCCAGTTCCGGCATTGGGACAGGGCCTGCGGACGGCTGTACACTTCCCGAATTTCAGAGCGCGGGCATTTCGCCAACAGCGTGTGATGAATTTCCAGCTCCACCTGGCCGCAAATCCGTGCCGGGGTGCGGATGAACATATCCAGCGTGTCGGCGATGCGGCCGTCGGTGGAATTTTCCAGGGGTACGATTCCAAACTGGGCATGACCCCGGAGCACCTCTTCAAAAACCGCTGCGATGCTCCCCACAGCAACGTATTCCACCTGCTGGCCAAATCGGTGAATGGCTGCGAGGTGACTGTAGCTGTACTGAGGTCCAAGGTAGGCCACCCGAAGAGGCTTGATGAGCGACCGGCAGGCGCTGAGAAGTTCACGGAAGATCGCCTGCGTCGCCGCCCGGCTCAATGGTCCGAGGTTTTTTTCCAGGACCGCTGCCAGTTGCCGATCTTCATCGGAGAGTTGGAAGTCGGGTTCCCCTGCTTCTTTGCGCAATTCGGCCAACTGGAGGCTCAGCTCGGCACGGCGATTTATCAGTGCGAGGAGATGCTGATCCAGGGCCTGCAGCACCTGTTGGACTTTGCTGGTGGTCGGTTTTCCGGTCACACCGAAGGACTTGGCAGATTTCAGGCCTTTGGCCATGACAACACCTTACGCTGACGTCTTTGGCCGATCATGCATACCCCCTTTCCCCCTTGTAGTTACGCAAGGGTGGGTTGTCAATCTACCCTCCAAGTGGGCACGCGCGGCCAGACACGGCGAAAACGAAGGCGCCGTAAGACGTCTTCTTGCATGTGATGCACGCTGTGCGCCAGTACGGTGTTCCGTATAGTGTATTTTTGGTGTGCGATTGTTCGACGGAGCCGAGTGGCGATTGGTTCAAGGAACAGTCGCTACGCTTCGACAAGGCTGGTGTCACTGTCAAGATGGGCAGGTGATCACTGTGGTATCGGCCGGTGGCGCGTTGATTGGCGGAAGCGCGCTCATGCGTGGTCGCGTTAGGCTGCGCTGTGATCCGCACGCGGTGTGGGGTCTTCGGCCAGTCTTTGAATATTTTTTCTCCTCAGCGAGAACTGAGCACTTCGCGCGGACATTCGCCGCCTGAGATGTGTTGCCTCCCACACGCCACACACCTTGTGGAAGGGTTTCGCCGCCCCGTTAATGTGTTACCATAAGAAAATCGGGTGATTTCGGATGGCTGACGGGTGCGATCTGCGAATTACCGCATAAACGGGCAGGTGCGCACTGCGGCGTGTGAGACCGATATTCCAAAAAGTTCAGTAGCGACAGAATCGTTTGTGTAACCAATAGAGAAGAATGGAACACGGGTTATGGCGGCGAGTTTACGAAAGTTTCGTGCGCCTTCCGCTGCTGATTGGGACACCGTTTACCGCGAAGGCTTGCCCCCGTGGGAGATGGGGATACCTTCCCCCGCGCTGGAGGAGTTTCTGAAACGGGAACTCTTGCGCAAGCCCAGTGTCCTGGAATTGGGATGTGGTACGGGAGCCGACGCGGTGCTTCTTGCGCAAAAGAAGTTCGATGTCACGGCCATCGACTTTGCACCCACCGCCATTGAAAGGGCCCGAACACGGGCGCAGCGGGCAGGGGCTCGGTTGTGCCTCGTTCTCGAAGATGTCTTTCTGTACAACTATAAGGGTGCGACGTTCGATCTCGTCTACGACTGTGGATTTTATCAATATGTCCGGCTGTGGGAGCTGTCGAGGCTCCTCGATCTACTGTGGCGTGTGACAAAGCCCGGATCATATTATCTTTCGGTCAGCTATTGCGGAACGGAAGAATTTCCCGGATTGACGAGCGTTACGGAGGACAACATCCGTTGGGAGTTGGGCAGATTGTTCGAGTTGAGAGAACTGGTTACATTCCGCTTTTATTCTCCCCTTCAGCGGAAGGAGATCGAGGGTATTTCGGCGCTGTTATACCGTCCAGCCCCGCAACGTCGAAATGGAGAGTAGTGAGCTGAGAATGACTGTGCTAGAATGCACTCGGGTGGAGGCGTCGAGTGAACTGTGTTGGATAGACAAGCAGTCAGCTTGTGCTTGTAAGGAAAGGATGCTCAGGATGAAAACGTCGGTCATCTGGATCTTCTTCGTCGTGGTGGTGATGCTCGCCGTTGTTTCTACGGGGTGCCGAAAGGGCTCCGGAACGGGCGAAGGGCAGCCGGCTGGTCCTTCAGCGACGGTTAAAGGTCAGGAAAATCCGTCCACGCCCGCTCAGGTGGCACCGAGTTCGGAGGAGAGCGCGGGGCCGGCTTCTGCCCCTGCTCCGGGTGTGCAGCCGCAGACGCAGCCCTCGAACACGATGAGGGAGAAAGCTTCCCCCGCCGCGTCGTCGAGTTCCTCTCAGCTTCAACACGGGACAGCCTCCTCCGAAGACGATGAAGGAGATGTTCGTCTCGGCCGAATGGTAAGAGGATTATTCCGAGCGGCGGGCTCTGCCATTCCCGGCGTTTCTGCACGTGAGGAATCGCAGACGAACACGACCGAGGAAGCTCCTCCGTTCAAGCCACCTCAGCGGTGATCAACGCATCACATCTTGTTTTTTCACCCGTGGCCTGTCGCGGATATCATAGGTACGGCTTGACGGCGGTGTAGCGGGAGTCCTCAGGTCTAAACTCCTCATCGTGAACCGCAGTTTCTGCTGTCTTACGCGTTAACGGGGGCTAGATTGCCTCCCAACGTTGCGGTCCATCGAGGGGAAACGGATAAGACCCCGGCACGCCGAGAAACTTGTCGTTCGCCAGCGATCAGGCTGAAATGATCTCGTCTCCCAAAATGTGGAGCCGGGACGCTCCTTGAACCGCGACTGGCAGTAGGGGCACGGCGAACGGTTTGAACCTGGCTTCTCAAGTGTTTGCAGGTGTTACGCCTGCCCCGGTATAATCGTACTTGCGCCCCGGAAGATGGACTTGTTGATTGTTGACGACACGGCGAACCGTAGCACCCGTGTCAGCGAATCTGGGGGACAGTTCCATCGACGGGACAATATCACGGCGGGGTCCGCTTCGAATTGGCCGTTACTTTTTCGACGAAAGTAGTCGCCGTCAGACGGGCTTTGGTTCGCCCGAGGCGGTGTTGTTTCGTGGGGATAGTCAAACTGCGGTTGTATGTCGGGTTGGGGTGCAGAACCTCGTCTTCTCAATTTCAGTAGGTGCCACCATGAATGCGCACGATCAGGAACGCGCCCGATCCGGGGCATCGGCAGGCTTTTCAAGTGCTGAAGACGCTCGTCTGGTCGAATTGGCGGAGCGGAAAGCAGCCCGATTGGGGTTTCGTTTTGTGGATGTGCGGACTGTTCGTCCTGCCCCGCAGATTCTTCGTTTGGTCCCGGCAGATTTCGCACGATCGTACCAAATTCTGCCCATTGAATTTGATCAGGAACGCCTCGTGGTGGCGATGAGCGATCCGCCTTCGCCCGAGATGTCCGATCGGCTTCGTTTTGCGCTGGATCATCCAGTGCGGGTCGTTCTGGCCGTCAAAGAACATCTCATCGAGGCTATTGAAAGGGCGTACGGAAAAAGCACGCCTGAAGAGGAAAGCGGTCCGAGTGCGGAGTCCGAGGAAACACCGTCCGGTGCGTCGGTGGAGTTCGTGGAGGTGCGGGAGGAAAAGGCAGCGGCCGGAGAAGTGACTGCTGTCGACCCGGAATCCGCGGAGATCACCCGAAGTATTCAGGCGGTCATTGGTGAGGCCATCCGGCTGGGAGCATCCCGGGCGGCGCTGGTCCACTATCATGGGACAACCAAAGTGGGCTACAAGGTGCACGACGGAATCTGCACACGGGCCGATATCCCGTTCGAACTCCTCGCACCGATGGCCGCGCGCATGCTGGCAATGATCAATTTCTATGGTTACGTTAAAGTCGTGGCACGCGGCATCGAAAGAAAAATCCGGGTTGGATGTCGAACGACGCCCTACGGTTTGTCGCTGATTCTCGATTTTGACAGGGATGATTCGGCCCTTCAGGCGGCCAGGGAAAAGGCCGTGTTGCTGGGGTATGGCTTCGACGACCTGGAGCGTGCTCAGATTCCCGCGGAAGTTCTGGCCACTGTTCCCGCGGATATTGC
>NZ_JACIYL010000388.1 GCF_014359955.1 Thermogutta sp.
TGAACCGGCCATGATCATCGTGATGGGGGTTGTGGTGGGACCGATCGGGTTGTCACTGCTCCTGCCTATCTTCAGCCTGAGCCGCCCCGCATAGCATCGCAAGTCGGTAGAGTTTTTGAAGGACAGTTATTTGGGTAATGGTGGCTAAAAACGGCAGCGCAGACTTCGACTGCGCTGCCTGGACGCAACGACAATTCGTGATACGGCGGGGTTGGTGTTATTGCCGGCGGAAATTTTCGCGGAGCGGTTCAGAACCATGCGGCGGTAAACCCGCCATCCACATAGAAGGCGGCGCCTGTGATGTAGCTTCCGGCTTTAGGCGAAAGTAGAAGCAGGGCCGCTCCGATGAGTTCATGCGGTTCCCCGAAACGATGCATTGGGGTGCCGCTGATGATGTTCCGTACACGCTCTTCGTCGAGGAGTTTACGATTTTGCTCCGCCGGAAAGAATCCGGGGCAAATAGCGTTGACACGGATTCCTTTATCGCCGAATTCGTTGGCTATGTTCTTTGTCAGATTGACCACACCAGCCTTAGACGCGGCGTAGGCGAATACTTTTGACAAAGGCAGGAACGATGTGACCGATCCAATGTTCAAAATCGAACCGCCTCCGGCGGAAAGCATGTGGCGGATAAAGACCTGGCAGGCCTCGAACACGCCTTTCAGATTGACGGCCATTATTTTGTCCCACATTTCGGGACTGGCATCCAGAAAAGAACTTCCCGCGTTGATCCCCGCACAATTGACCAGGATTTCCACGCGTCCCTTGATTTTTAAGGCAAATTCCAGGAGATCCTCAATGGAGCGGCGGTTGGTTACATCAACCAGACAATAGCTTACACGGTCTCCGAACTGTTTGAGTTTCTCAACACGCTTCTGACAGGCCTCCTCGGAGAGATCGGCCACGACGACGTGGGCGCCTGCCCGCATGATTCCCTCGCAGAGGGCTCCACCCAGTTCACCGGCGCCGCCGATGACGACGGCGACCTGACCATGAAGTCCGAAAAGATCTTCCAGGTATTCAGCAGTAGTCATAGGATTACTCCTGCTTTTTTCAATTTTCGCTGGTCAAAAGAGGTTAGCGGAGACTATTCTGCACTTTCCTTCGGTGTTTTGCGTTCAGAGAGCCAATCGGTATGGAAGGGGCCCTCTCCGGGCTTGTCGACGCGCTCGTAGGTGTGCGCTCCAAAGTAATCCCTTTGAGCCTGGATCAGATTGGCTGGCAACACGGCGGATCGGTAGCCGTCATAATAGGTCAGGGCAGTGGCAAACGCGGGGATCGGGATCCCCAATTGCACGGCGACTGTTACGACGTGCCGCCACGCCGATTGGGCCTTTTCCACTGCCTGGCGGAAATAAGGCGCCAGGAGGAGGTTTTCCAGTTGGGGATTTTCGTCAAATGCCTCTTTGATGCGTTCGAGGAATACAGCGCGGATGATGCAACCGCCTCGCCAGAGCATGGCAATGCTGCCGAAGTTGAGTGGCCATTTGTATTCCCTGGCCGCCTCGCGGAGCTGAACGAATCCCTGCGCGTAACTGACGATCTTGGATGCGTAGAGCGCCTGCCGGATTTCTTCAATGAAGGCCTGTCGGTCCCCGTCATATCGCCCGCCCTTGGGACCATGCAAGATTTCCGCGGCGCGAACGCGTTCGGATTTTAGTGCGGAAAGATTTCGCGCATGGACCGCTTCTGTGACCAGAGTGCTGGGAATTCCGAGGTCGAGGGCGTCCTGGCTCATCCATTTACCGGTGCCCTTGGCGCCTGCTTTATCGAGGATCAGGTCCACAAGATACTGACCGGTTTCTTTGTCAATGACGCTGAAAATATCGCGAGTAATTTCGATGAGATAGCTGTTAAGTTCTCCCCGATTCCATTGATCGAAGATGTCGTACAATTCTTCGTTGGAAGCGCCGAGGGCATGTTTGAGGAGCCAGTAAGCTTCGGCGATCAACTGCATGTCGCCATATTCGATCCCGTTATGGACCATTTTGACATAGTGACCGGCGCCGCGCGGTCCCACCCAATCGCAGCAGGGAATATCCTTGTTGGGGCCGACTTTGGCTGCGATGGCCTGAAAGATCGGTTTGACGAAAGGCCAGGCTTTTTCGCTGCCGCCTGGCATCAGGCTGGGCCCTTTGAGCGCACCTTCTTCGCCACCCGACACGCCGGTTCCAATGTAGAGAAGGTTTTTGGATTCCACGTACTGGGTGCGGCGCTCGGTGTCAGCGAAATGGGTGTTACCACCGTCGATCAGGATATCCCCGGGTTCCAGAAGGGGGATGAGGTGCTCAATGAGATCATCCACAGCAGGGCCGGCTTTGACCATCATCATGACCTTGCGGGGCCGGGCAAGCGCTTTGACGAGTTCTTCCAGCGTCCGGCAACCCACAATACGTTTACCCTTCGCCGGACCCTCAATAAATTTTTCCATTTTTTCGGTGGTGCGGTTGTACACGGCCACTTTGTAGCCGCGACTTTCGATGTTCAGGGCCAGGTTACGGCCCATGACTTCCAGCCCAATGACCGCAATGTCGCACAAATCGCTCATCTTCGCGTCCTCGCTGAGATTTCGGTGAATTCTTGCTGAATACAACAAGAATCAACTGTAACCTATTTATCGATTACTGAGCAACTTTTTGTCGTTTAGTTTTGGGAAATAAACAGCTCTGTTTAGACACGCGTCATGCGTCCGGTTCTTCAATCCAGGGTGGATTCGCTGGTAAAGCGCGATCAAAGTCCGCGATCAGTTGGGATTGATACTCGCCGCCAAAGGTTCCGTTAATGAAGTGATCAATTCCCCGTTTGAAGAATTCCTCCCAGCTCTGCTCTTCTTTACCGGGGTTAATTGGGAAGAAGAGTGCCGAGTTGGCCTCTGCTGCTTTCTGGTCTCCGGGGGCATCGCCCACCATTAGCGTATGCCCTGGCGGGTACTGGCTGCCCAGTGCGAGAAAATCTTTTTTCGTGCCGCTTTCCTGGCCGAGAATGGCCCGCACGTATTGGTCCAATCCGTGCTCCGCCCATTCCCGTTTGAGTGCTTCTTCCGGAGTGGCGGAGACCACGATGATGTCGGCCACCTGACAAAGTCGTTCGAGACTCTCTCGAACGTAGGGGAACGGGGGCACGCCCTTGACCATCCACTCAACGGTTCGATTCACAGCTCGCGACCATTCAAGGGCCTGCTTCAGGTCTTCATCACCGGTCGCCTTAACGGCTTCCTCGAGCGCCGGATTGCCTAGCTTTTTTTCCTTTTTTATCCATTCCTTCAGTGATTCCGGAACTCGAATCTGCACCTGACGCGCTTTTACTTCCGGCCTGCGACGGAGACGTTCGAGGGTCTCTATGAGTGCCGGAAATCGATTTATTCCCCGGCTTTTTGAATATAGATTGACGAATTCTGCAACTTCGCGAGCGTATTTGCTCACACCCTGAAGGTTGTAGTAGTAAATGATGTTTGGAATGAAACACTCCTTGTGTTTCAATTCCATCGTGTCAAATGCGCAACCGTCCGAATCAATACCTACAAGGAAATCTTTTTGTCGGGTGAACGAGATCATGTCACTCCCTGCTGCTCAAAAGATGTTGGCACGTGGTTTAACTGGTTCCTTTCCTCCGCAAAAGCGTCAGCTTTTTCGGGCCCGGTCGGCCTGAGGAATGTAAGACGGCAATTTCTTCTCGGCGAAAATGGGTTGAAGGCGAGTGAGTCGCTGCCTGCCATCGATCATGGGGAGAGTGAGCATATCGTCGCCAATAAGTGGCCGGGCGTAACGAATAAAGTCGTCGGTGACATCGTTTCCGCTCGGGGCGATCCACTGTTTGGGGAATTTGCGTTCGCTGTTGGCCACCACTTTCAGGGGCACTTTGTCGTAGCGGACCGTGTAAACAGGGCCTGGATTCCGAAGGATGGTGGCCATAAACCCGGATTCTCCCCGGGCCGCCAGAAGCGCCGCCTGCTGGCCGACCTTGTAAGCCTCTTCCAGGTCCACGGTGGAGGCGTAGGCCATCGAATGCCTCTGGTCCGTGCCCGGGACGTTGCCGCGTGCGGCCCCTTTGGTGGGAAGTCCTTTTTCATTCAAATAGTTTACCAGG
>NZ_JACIYL010000389.1 GCF_014359955.1 Thermogutta sp.
GAGGCGTTCCCGCTGGATTGAGGCGAAATCTATTGGCACACAGTTTTTCCGTGGGCCGTTCAGAACTCGCTCAACGCGCGCACCCCCTCCAAATTCCATTCGCTGGTAAGCCGCTTACTTGGATGCCGCCAGACGCAACTCAAGGGGCAGTGGGAAGTGCACATGCTCTTCCCGCAGCGAGACCTCTTCCACCGTAGCCCCGAAGTTTTCCCGCAACAATTGGATGCACTCCTGAACGAGACGCTCGGGGGCGCTCGCGCCGGCGGTGATTCCCACCGTCTCTTTTCCCTTGAACCAGGTCAGATCAACATCCTGGGGACCGTCCACAAGATAGGAGGGAATCCCCGTGGAGGCAGCGATTTCTGCCAAGCGACGGCTGTTTGAACTGTTCTGGCTGCCCACCACAAGAAAGACATCACATTGACGCGCGATAGCGAGAATCGCTTCCTGCCGGTTCTGCGTCGCATAGCAAATGTCGTCTTTGGCCGGTCCCACGAGTTTGGGAAATCGTTCCCGCAGCCGAGCCACAATCTGTGCTGCGTCCAGAATGGAAAGGGTCGTCTGGGTTGTGTATGCAACCTTGTCGGGATCTGGTACTTCCACGGTCTCGGCATCCGCCACTGATTGAATGAGGCGGATAGCGTCGGGGGCCTCGCCCATCGTACCGATCACCTCGTCGTGTCCTGCGTGGCCAATCAAGAAGATGGTGTAGCCCTGGTCCGCGAACCGCCTGACTTCCCGATGGACCTTGGTCACCAGCGGACATGTCGCGTCGATCGTGCGGAGTTGCCGCTGCCTCGCCTTTTCCCGCACCTCGGGAGAGACCCCGTGGGCAGAAAACACGAGAACGCTGCCCGGTGGCACCTCGTCAATATCGTTGACGAAAATCACCCCACGTTTGGAGAACGTCTGGACGACATGCTGGTTGTGGACGATTTCATGAAACACATAGAGTGGTGTGCCAAATCGCTGGAGGGCCGTTTCCACGGTTTCAATCGCCATGTTGACCCCCGCACAAAACCCGCGGGGAGAGGCCAGAAGGATTCGCATCGTTTTCACCTATGGATCG
This sequence comes from Thermogutta sp., assembly GCF_014359955.1. GTDB lineage: Bacteria > Planctomycetota > Planctomycetia > Pirellulales > Thermoguttaceae > Thermogutta. The sequence goes on from NZ_JACIYL010000389.1 coordinate 1,070, forward strand.
GATCCTTTCAAAAACAACACTCAACTTGCGAAAATGTTTCCCCTATACTGGAAAAATGTTTCCCGGAGGTGGGGCGCAGGTGCATTTCCGGGCACATTCCACGAGATTTTCCTCTTGCCCAGCCGGTGCCGGTCAAGCCAGGTTATTCCGCTGATGACCTCGCAGCAACCAAGCCGTAGCGTGACATCTCTCCCGCCAGGCCAGGCCACGGCGGAGCGGGCGCGTTTTCTCCGCGATTTCCACCAATACGGCCCGCTTGCGCAATACGAGCCACCGTCGCTTCGGGTCAGCCGGCAGTACTGCCGTCATTTGACCCGCCAACATTATGAGAATTTTACCGTGGTGAGCTGGTTTGTGCCCCGCGGTTTACGTCAGCATTTTTGTAATGTTTACGCCTGGTGCCGCTGGGCGGATGACCTGGCCGATGAGGTTTTCTCGCAGAAAGACAGTCTGATGCTTCTCGACTGGTGGCAGCGGGAGTTGATGTCCTGTTACCGCGGTCATCCCCGCCATCCTGTGACCGTGGCACTTCAGGAGACTGTTACCACCTTCCAGATTCCCCCGGAACCATTTCTGGATTTGCTGGTTGCCTTCCGGCAGGATCAGGAAGTTCGTCGTTACGAGACATTCGAAGAACTCCTGAATTACTGCCGGTACTCCGCGAACCCTGTGGGACGCCTGGTGCTGTATCTTGCCCGGTGTCACACGCCGGAGCGTGTCGCGCTTTCTGATTTGGTGTGCACGGGGCTGCAACTTGCCAACTTCTGGCAGGATGTGGGAGAAGACTGGCATCGCGGTCGGATGTACATTCCCCTGGCGGAATGTCGTCGCGTCGGCTACACAGAAGACATGTGGCAACGGCGGGAATTCAACCCGGCGTTTCAAACCCTCATGAAGGGGCTGGTTGAGGAGGCCGCTTTATTTCTCCGTCGTGGGGGGCAACTTGTTGCCCTGATGCCCCGACAGTGGCAGGTGCCTGTTCTGCTTTTCGTGCGGGGTGGTCTCAGGATTCTCCAGGCGATTGCAGCCATCGACTACAATGTATGGCAAACGCGACCGACGCTTAGCCGATGGACAAAACTCGCTCTGATGATGCAAAGCTGGTGGGACGTATTGTGGCAGAAAACCGGGATAAACAAATAGGCTCCGCGTGCGATGATGACGCAGTCTATCGCGCGATCATCGCCGAATCGTATCCGGTTTGTCACGCCATATGTCGGAAGGCGCGATCCAGTTTCCTGCCCGCCATCCGCCTGCTGGGCCGCGAACAAGCCCAGGCCATGGAGATCATCTATGCCTATTGCCGCTTCACGGACGACCTCGCGGATGAACTCCCGGCCGCCGAGGCCAGGCGTTATCTTCAATCGTGGAAGTCGATGATCGATCGGCAGCTTGGATGTCCGTTTCTTTCGAGTCCCGCTTTGGATCTCATCTTTTTGCCCGGAGTTGTGACCGCACCAAGGGACGTGCTTGTTCTGGCTTCCGGGGTGGCAGCCGTCGTCAGGCACTACGGCATTCCGCCAAAGTACATTCTGGATGTCATCGAAGGAGTGCGGCAAGACATCGACTTTCGCCCGCCCAAGAATTTCGCCGAATTGGAACAGTACTGTGCCAGGGTAGCTTCAGCGGTGGGGGTCGCCTGTCTTTACATTTGGGGGTTTAAAGGCCGGGAGGTTCCTTCCCAAGCGCACGACTGTGGGGTGGCCTTCCAGTTGACCAACATCCTGCGGGACCTGCGCGAAGACGCAGAGCGCGGACGGATCTACATTCCTTCCGACGAACTCAGCTCTTTCGGATGTGAGAAGGACGCTATTCTCGAGGGGATGGTGACTCCCGCCTGGCGTGATCTTCTCGATTTCCAGTTCGAAAGGACGGAACGTTTCTACCGGAGTGCGTCGGACTTGTTCGAGTTTCTCAGCGATCAGGGGCGAAAAGTTTTTGGCCTGATGTTTTCCACCTATTATGCACTTTTTCAAAAGGTCCGTCGCAACAAGCATCGCCTTTTTCAGCAGAAACTGAAACTGCCACGCTGGCAAAAAATTTGGCTTCTGGCCCGCTGGAGCCTGGCACCGCCCCGCTCTCTTCCCCTCGTTGACGGGGCGACGAATTCTCAGCCTCCAGCCATCTCACCAACGACGGGGTGAAGCCGCGTCATGCACCACAGAGCGGAGCGGGAAAGAATGCGTGTCGCCGTTGTCGGTGGAGGAGTTGCCGGCCTGGCCACAGCGTGGTTCCTGCGACGCACCGGGTGCCAGGTCACCCTCTTCGAAGCCCGCCGAGTCCTGGGAGGCCGTGTCAGATCCGTCACCGACCCCGAGATGGGCCAGACGATTGACACCTGTCAGCACGTCGTGCTGGGTTGCTGCTCGGAATTCCTCCGCTTCTGCCGGGAGATGAAGGCCCTGGACCTTTTTGTCCGACATCGCACCCTCTTCTTTACAGATGGCGCCGGTAAGATTTGTCGCTTCCGGGCTGCCCGTGGGTTGCCCGCCCCCCTCCATTTGCTGCCCACCCTCCTGGGGTTCACGCTGGTTTCGCCCTCTGAACGGCTGGCCCTGCTTCGCGCGGCTTGGACGCTGTGGAAAGGAGGAAGTGGTCATGCGGACTCCTCGGCCGACGAGATGACGGAGGCGTTTTTACTGCGGACGAGCCAATCCGAGCGGCTCCTGCGGATGTTCTGGGGGCCTCTGCTCGTCAGCGCGACAAGCGAAACTCTGGACCGCATTCCTCTTCCTCTTACGCGAATGATCATTCGCGAGGTTTTCATAAAAAACCGGTATGGGCATGAACTCTGGATTCCGCGAGTGCCACTGAGCGTTCTGTGTGATGTCCATTTTCGCGGCCGTCTCGAAACCGCCGGGGTGCGCATTCTCTTGGGGCGGTCCGTGCGCGGAATCTCGCGGTGTAACAACACCTGGTGCCTTCACTTTGCAGACGGCCAGACGGAAAATTTCGTAGCCGTCGTGCTGGCAGTTCCCTGGTGGGTTGCGGCACGGCTCCTCCCGGCAGAGAT
>NZ_JACIYL010000039.1 GCF_014359955.1 Thermogutta sp.
CTTCTCATTGGGCCGATCGAATGGGCGGGATATCTTCCCGGGCAAGTTGCCGGAGAGAACGTGGCGGCTTCCGGCCCTGTCCCGGCAACCGGTGACTTCGGCTTCAGCCAGGGCCCCCGGCAATGGATGAATACAGTGAGTGGTGGTGTCACGACGGCGACCTGGTCGGAACCCGCGGGAGATGCCGCCCGCCAACCACCGCTTGTCGAGATGGCGGGAAACGTGCTCCGTGTGCAGGGGCGGCCGTTTTTTCCTCGAGCGCTCGAATACCAGGGCGAACCCTTGGAACTGGTCAAAACACTGGGCTTCAACACCCTGTGGATACGTGGCGCCGTCAGCCGGAATCTGCTTCTGGAGGCACGCCGCCAGGGTTTGTGGGTCATCCTGCATCCCGATGAAACGCTCTTGCCCTCAGCCGGGGTCGGAGGACACACGATTGGGACCGATTTTGACGGAGTGCTGGCCTGGGATTTGGGAACGCAAACCAGTCTGTGGGAGGTGCAGGCTCTTCAACAACACGCGGAAACGCTGCGAGGTCTGGACCCCTCACCAACCCGCCCGTTGATTGCGGAACCCCTCACGGACCTGCTCCGCGCGAGTCGGGCGGTGGACGCGCTTCTGGTCGGCCGCGGACCCTGTTTCAGCGAAATGGAGTTTTCCGACTACATCGTCTGGTTGCGGAGCAGAAGTCTTTTGGCTCGCCCGGGCACACCCATCTGGGTCACAGTCCAGACCCAACCCGATCCCGCGGTGTGGCAGCAGTGGCAGCAGGCCGGTGCTCCGGCGCAGCGTCTTGACTGCATTCCTGCCGATCAGGTGCGGCTTTTGACCTACCTTTCCCTGATTGCCGGGGCGAGGGCGATTCTGTTTCGTTCGCATTCGTCGCTTGCGCTTGCGGACGATGCGACGCAGGAGCGGCGTCTGACCCTGGAGCTCATGAATCGGGAGCTGCGGTGGATTGAACCTTTTCTGGCGGGGGGACAGTTTCTCGCCCTGGTGCCCAGCAACGTTCCGGAAGTCGTGGGGGCCCTGTTTCGGGCGGAGCGGGCCCGTCTGCTGGTGCCACTCTGGCTGGGAAAGCGCGCGCAGTATGTGCCGGGCCAGGCCGCGGTTGACGAGGTCACGTTTGTGGTCCCCGGCGTTCCCGAATCGAGCACGGCCTACTTGTTACTACCGGGGTCGCTGGAGCCGGTCAACTCTGATCGTGTGGCGGGTGGAACACGGATCACGCTGCGGGAATTCGGACCTACGTCGCTGGTCGTGCTCACCCAGGATCCTGTCGTACTCAACTACGCTATGGACCGCGCGAGGAGCGAGGGCCCTCGCATTGTCCAACTGGAGCGCCAGCTTGCCGATTTTACCTTTCGCAACGTCAAGGGGGTGCACGATCAACTCATTCGGGAAGGCCCTTTTATCCCTCAGGCGGAAACGTGGTTTCGGCTGGCGTCGGAGGAACTGGCTTCTGCGGACCGGGCGGCTGCGGCCGGCGACAATGCCGCGGCTTTCCGCCATATTCATCGGGCTTTGCGGCCGTTACTTCTCATCCGGCGGATCGATTGGGAAAGCGTGATCCCGGCCCGCGACCCGGTCGTGACCTGGCCGCTGGCTACCCGATTCGACACGCTCCCCTGGTTGCGTCGCTGTCAGGAAGAGCTTGAGGCCACGGCGTGGAGTGAAAATCGGCTGCCCGGCGGAGATTTCGAGTCCGCCGAACAATTGACGGCCATCGGCTGGGAGCCGTTTCAACACGGGATGGAAGGCATCGCCGCTTCTGCGGAGGTGACCGCGTCTGCCGCACATTCCGGACGAATGGGACTTCTCCTCAGTGTTCGGGGCACGCAACCGCACGTGGCGCAAGCCGTTCTGGAGTCCCCGCCCCTTTGGGTCCATTCCCCACCGGTGGCGGTACAGCCCGGCGACTGGGTGCAAATCGAAGGGTGGGTTTTTATACCGCGGCCGATCACAGGAAGCGTGGATGGCTTGATGATCGTGGATTCCCTGGGGGGTGATACGCTGGCCCATCGCATCAGCCAGACAACCGGATGGCGGCCTTTCCGCATGTATCGGAGGGCCGGGGAAGGGGGTACCGTTCGCCTCAGCTTTGTTCTCACAGGGTTGGGCGAGGTGTGCATCGACGACGTAGTGGTGCGGACAATTTCGGCAGCATCTCAGCAGTCTCCTGCGTCCCGACCGGAAGCCCCCCTGGTTCCCGTCGTTCCTCCGTCGCGTCAGGATCATTCCAATTCCGGTCCCCTGGCACGCCTGCCCTTCCTCAACAGCCTGATTGGAAACTCACCGGGGCCCTGACGGGCTGTTTCTCAGAGGGCATGTCCCGGTGACCGGTCGGGCCGGTTTCTGATGGTAACCGACGTCGTTCCGCGACCGTTTGGCCGATTTCTGTCCACTGTGATTGGCGTTTGGGTGATTCGCCGGCTGTGTTTCGTCTTTTGAAATCTCATGACAACGGTTAAGATGAAGCTTGGGGCTTGCGGAACGGGGCCGACGCACACCTGACCGTGGTCCGCGGTTGTGCGAGATCGCGTGCATGTCCTCTCAAGTGAACGGGGCCCCACGGGATATCCAGGACGTTGCCGATCAATTGCGGATGCGTCTCCGTAGGGTTTACGGAGCGAACCTCTTTCGGCTGCCGGGTTGATTTCGTGTCGCAGAAGCACGAGGAGACACCTGACCGACCCCCCATCTCGGCGTCTTCCACGCATCACTGGAAGCGCTGGGGTCTTTACGCCTTGCAGGCCGCGCTCACAGGAGCCATCATTTGGGCCCTATGGCGCGCCGGGAGGGAGGCGCTGGAAGAATTGCGGCAACTCGGCGAGCGCGGGATTTCTTTGCGAGTATCCTGGGGGTGGTGTATCGCTGCGGGGATGTGCTACGCGACGAGTCTTTTGCCTGCGGCCTGGTTCTGGGGAAGGGTCTTGCGTTCCGCCCAGCAGAAGACCACGTTCGGGAAAGTGCTCCGGGCGTACCTCGTGGGGCAAATCGGTAAATACGTGCCGGGTAAAGCCTGCGTGGTCATCGTGAGAACGGCACTTGTGGCGGGGAATTCTGTCCAGCCGGCGATGGCGGCAGCCAGCGTCTTTGTGGAGACGCTCACCATGATGTCGGTGGGGGCGGCGATGGCCACGCTGTATCTGGTCTTCTGGGCTCCTTCCAACTCACGACTGCTATGGACAGCCGTGGCCCTGGCTGCGGTGGTGACCATTCCCACCCTTCCCCCGTTCTTCAAGCCGATTTTGCGGCTGCTGGCCGCCCGGGGCCGTCGGCCGGAGGTGCTGACCGCGGTGGATCGCATCAACTTCGTCCAACTGTGGGAAGGCTGGGCCGCCATGTTTTTGTTGTGGCTAGGGTTTGGAATAAGTCTGGGGCTGGTGTTGCGGGCCATTGAACTTCCCGGATTTCAGTTTGCCCCCTCAGGAAGCGCGATCCTGGAGGCGATTCCACCGCTGGTGGCCTCGGTAGCGCTGGCTACGGTGGGGGGATTCCTCATTCTTTTTTTGCCCGGTGGGTTGGGGGCCCGCGAACTCATCCTGGCCGCCGTGCTCACTCCTTACCTTGCATCCGGCTGGCTTGCGGAGGGAGACGTTTCGGGCGAGGTGGTCGCACTCGTGGCAGCGGTGATGCTGAGATTGGTGTGGCTTGCTACCGAGATCCTTCTTGCCCTGGTCATGTGGTCACTGCCCTATGTGGCCTGGATGTTTCGAAGAATCCAACCGGCAGTGGAGAATTCGTCTTCACCCCTCGTGAAGTGAGAGCAACCAACGAGAGACATGGCTGGTGAGCTTTCCATTGTGATTCCTGTGCTGAATGAGGCCGAAAGTCTTCGGCAGCTCTATGCCGAGATCACAGCCGTCTGTGAGGCAGAGGGGCTCGACGCTGAGATCATCTTCGTCGATGACGGTTCTACCGATGGGAGCTGGGAGATCATCCGCGAACTGGCAGCCGCTGATCCCCGTGTGCGTGGCCTGCGATTCCGGCGAAATTTTGGGAAAGCCGCCGCGCTTACGGCGGGCTTTTCCCGGGCAACCAAATCCCGCGTGATGACGCTGGATGCCGACCTTCAGGATGATCCTCGGGAAATCCCCCGCTTTCTGGCGGAACTGGAAAAAGGCTGGGACCTGGTGAGCGGCTGGAAGAAAGTGCGTCACGACCCCTGGCACAAGGTCTGGCCCTCCCGGGTGTTCAACTGGTTGTTGGGTAAGATGTCGGGCGTGTATCTCCATGATCACAACTGTGGCATGAAATGTTACCGCCGGGAAGTGCTCGACGAAATTCACATCTACGGAGAACTACACCGATTCATTCCCGTTCTGGCGGCGGCACGGGGCTTTCGCGTTACGGAGATCCCCATTCATCACCGACCGAGACAGTTCGGCAAATCCAAGTACGGGGCGGCACGCTTCGTCAAAGGGTTTCTCGATTTGCTGACCGTCAAGTTCCTGACCGGTTTTGGCCTCCGTCCCCAGCACTTTCTGGGAACTTTCGGACTGATTTCCTTTGGATTGGGCGCGTTTATTTTGGTCATCCTGGCCCTGGAATGGTTTTTCTCTCGTGTCATCCCGGGGGCAGAGGTCGTCAATTTGCGGGACCGGCCCCTTGTCATCTATTCTGTGGCCCTGTTGCTTCTTGGTGCGCAGCTTATCAGTGTGGGGTTTCTTGCCGAATTGCTCACCGCCTACCACGTGAAGCAGGAGCGAACATACTCGCTGGCGGAGGAGATTGGCGGCACCGGCAAGGCCGAAAGCTGAAAACCCGCCACAACCCGACACGGCTGCGGGGCTGTTAGGATGGCCGAGCTCGCGGATTTTTGCCCCGGCAGTGAAAGGGCACGAGCGACTCCGATCCGCTCCGTCGGGGTGATAGGTGAGTGGGGCGGGCAGCTCGCGCGGTAGCCGCCTCAAAATCGAGAAACTCCCCATTCCACGAGCTGCGTCTTTTTAACGGCGGGCGGTGCGGATTATCCTATAGCATGGGAGGGCGATGTGTACGCCCGGCGGACGTGGTGGCTACCCAGGGAATACCATGAGGAAAGTGAACAGCCGTGGCCGCGGTCCTGCGGAACATCGCCTGCCGGCTCTGGAGATGGCGGCTGGCCTGACGATGAGACGCCAGCTTGCTTTGTGATTGACAGCGATATCCGAAGATTGGTGTCCTCTTTTGTGCGGAGATTCGATGAACGTTGAGCAGAAGGTGAATACTGCGGGTACTTTTGATGCCCGGACCGGCTGCACGATTCTGATCGTTTTGGCCACTGGGGTGATGCTGGGACGCATTTTCGCGGTGGACTCGGTGGATGTCTACCAATTAGAACGCCAGCGACTCAACGAGATTCCCCGCCGACTCGAGGAAAGACGTGCCGAATTGCAGCAGCGGGGGGTCAGTCCGGAAAAGATCGAGAGAGAACTCCAGCGGATCGAACGTGCCCTGCAAGAGTCGGCCGCGTTGAGACGCCCCTTTCTGAGTGCCAATGATCGCAGCCGATGGTGTACGGTGCGGGCTCTGGTCGAACCCGACATGCGGGTGCCGGGGGCTCCCTATGCCATCGACCGCGTCATTCAGGAAAGATTGTGGGACACCATCGACATGGTGAAGCACAACGGGCATCTCTACTCCAGCAAGCCCCCTCTTTTTGCGACACTGGTGGCGGCGGAGTACTGGGTGCTTTACCACGGGTTTGGATTGACCCTTGCCGACTATCCTTACCAGGTGGCGTGGGTTGTGCTCATCACGTTCAACTGGCTTCCCATGCTCATTTACTTTTGGAGTATTCGACGCCTTGTGGAGCGGATCACTTCCAACCCGTGGATCCAGCTCTTTGTGACGGGGAGTGCGTGTTTCGCGACATTTCTCACGACGTTCGTCAACACACTGAACAACCATCTCCCGGGCGCTGTATGTGCTGCGGTGGCCGTGGAGCTGGCCACCAGAATCATCGCCGACGGCCAGCGCCGCTGGTGGCTTTTGGTACTCTTGGGATTTGTGATGGCCCTGGGTGTGACGTTCGAGTTACCCTCGCTGATACTCTGGTTGTTGCTTCTGGTGATCGTCGCGCGGTTCGTGTTCAAACCGGTTGTCCTGTGGTATCTGGTGGGCAGTGCTGTGGTCTTTGCCGCTTTCTTCTACACGAATTGGCTGGCGCACGGGACGATCTCACCCCCGTATGCGCATCGATCGGGCGGGCCAGGGGAGAACTGGTACGATTACGAGTACGAAGTCCGCGGCCGAAAAGTCGATAGTTACTGGCGCAATCCGGTTGGCATCGACAAGGGAGAGGCGTCCGCGTGGGTTTATGCGTTCCATGTGCTCGTGGGGCATCATGGGATTTTCTCGCTCACGCCGCTGTGGCTGTTGACGCTTGCCGGGTGCTGGTGGGGATTGCGATCGGGGCGCCGACCCGAGGAAAGGCTTGTTTTGCTGGCTATCGTGGTGGCCTCCGTCATCTGCATCGCCTTTTATATTCTGCGTCCTCAGCCGGATCGCAGTTACGGAGGAATGACGTGTTGTTTTCGCTGGGCCCTGTGGCTGGCTCCCCTGTGGCTTTACGGGATGGTTCCTGCCCTGGAGCGACTCGCATCCACGAAGCTGGGGCGTGGAGTGGCCCTGTTTCTGGCGGCGGCGTCAGCGATGTCGGCAGCCTATCCCACCTGGAACCCCTGGACGCATCCCTGGCTTTACCAGTGGTTGGAATCCGCTGGGTGGATCCGTTACTGAAGCCCGGAAATGAGGGCTGGACGGGCCATGCGTCACACCGGGGCGAGGGGCGACCCCAGCCGTGCGTGAGCCCCGCCTGACAGAGTAATCATCCGCTGTCTTCCATCGGGAAGGCAAACACCGGTGATGTGCACGACCGCTCGTAATCGACAAGAGAATAGCCTGCGATCGCCCGTGGATCCCGGGGGCGATTTTGCAGTCGGGCTTTTAATAGACAGTCCGGAGAGAATGCTGTTTCGGAGGGGGAATCTGTTTCGGCCGCCGAAGTCGCGGGGCTTGACGCGTCGAGCCATTTTTTGGAAAGAAAGGATGCACCGAAAAACCTGCCACGTCGTTCTTGCCGTCCTGGCGCTATGTCTTTTGACAGGCGGAGCGCCGACGCATCCCGCGTGGGCCGCAGAAAAAGGCCCCGGCAATTCCACCAGCGACAACCTCTCGCAGCCCGAAGGCGAAAACGGCTACCCGTGGCCCCCGTATGACCCGCGATGGTTTATCGAGGCCTGGCAAGACGATGAGGTGGTCACGGAAAGTCATCTCCGCTCGATCCTGGAGCAGGTTCCAGGGCAGGGCTACCGGATAGATCAGACCAGAGAGGGACCATGGCCTGTCCGGTTCGTGGAGGGCGCTTTTCGGATCACGCCGCATTTTGATCAGGGCCGGTGTCTCAAGGTCGGGCTCGTTCGTCCGGAAAATCTTTCCTTTTTCGTGGTGTCTGGAAACCGTGCGATCGAGCTTCGCTATCATCCCAATTTCTATCAGGCATGGGCGGCCTATGCTGTCGGAGATGACTTTCCACAAAACCCCGGTCGACCGCAGCGGCTGGCACTTCTGGGAACCGATCAGGGACGCTATCGGCGGAGTGGGCTGGGAAGCGTCCTGCTTTTTTGGGATGGAAAGGAACTGGTCCTGGCCCGCGGGGCTCTACGGTTGTTGACTGTGCCGCTCTCCGGTCCCCCTGAGGAACTCTGGATGGTGGGAAAAACCCGGTTGCGAGAGCTGCGTTGGCTCTCCGGGATACCCATTCCTCCTGATGATGCACCCTTATTTTCCTCGGCCCCTGGGCCTCAACCTCCTTGGTCAGCCGTTTCTTCTCAGGCGGTGCTGCCCGCGGCAAGTTTTGGCTGGTCTATCTGGAAAACTTCTCCAGGTTTGGAACTCAATCTGGACGAACATGGCCGGGTTGAGTTCGCCGGAACGGACGTGAAAGAGCGCGCGTACGCGGGGTTTTCGGTGCCCCCGTCCGGGGCCGTGGAGATCGTGCTCAAATTCGATCACGTGACGCCGGGCACCGGGTTTTTCGTGGCGGATCGAGATCGCCGTCCCATCGCCGGATTGGGATTTTTCAAAAGGTCGGGAAGGTCGGAACTGATTTTCGGCTTTCATTCCGCCCAGGATGATAGTTGGGAACGCGGTGCTGATGACAACCAGGTCGTGCCCCTCGTGGGTGAGTCGCAGTGGTTCAAATTGACCATCGCCGCAGGTGTCGTCAAATGGTGGGTCAGTCCCGATGGCAAACATTGGTCGCTTGCGGCACCGACTGCGGAAAACTGCGACCGCCAGGTGGCCTGGTGTGGCTTGTTTTTGACACGCGGTCAACATCGCCGGATTCAATTGGAGTCGCTTTGGCTGCGGCCGTTGGTCGTTCCCGCCGAGTGGTGCGACACGGAACTTTTCAGGCAGGTGCCGGAAGAAGTGTACGAGGAGTCGGACTGGACGCGGTGGTGTGAGGCCGTCGTCCGGAGCTGTCCCGACGTGGATTTATCCCGGTGGTGGGCAGCCTGCTGTGTGAGGACCCTTCAGCAGAATCCCCCCAGTTATCTTGGCCAGCGTGTTCTGGAAATGCTCTGGGACATAACCGTACAGTCGAACCTGCCAATCGGAGAGAAACTCGCCGCCAGTACCTACCTTGCCGCGTTGAGTTCGCCCCGCGACTGGGGGATTTACGAACGGCTTCCCAGTCGAATGGTGGGGATGATGTGGGACGAGCTGAGGCGGAATGAGTGCCCCGCCTTTTCTCTTCTGAGCGATTGGATCTTGCGGTGTCCCTACTGGGCGGAATGGCGGTTGCCTGCGTTCCCGGAGGCTCTGTTTCGACAGGAGTTGTTTGCGGCACTGGCCGTCCGTGATGGGGAGCATTTGGCGCGATTGGGCTACACGGTGCAATGGGCGGCCACCCCCGGCAGCGACGCGGTTCCCGACTCGCTTCGGTACCTGGCGGGTGTCGCGCTGCAAAGGAGCGGGACGGGGACCGCTGTGGCGGCAGCAGTTCTCCAGAACAACTTCGCCCGTGCGATGGAACCGCTCCACCTCGATATTGGCCGGCCTGCGTACAATCTGGTCCAGGAACTGAGCGCGATGCTGGGGCAGGGAGATGTCTCGGGAGCAGCGCAGCGAATCCTGCAGGCAAGTCCCGCCGAAATGGAAGGATTCTTCCCTGCTTCCGACGACAACGACCTTTGGTGCAGTTTCCCGCTCTACCTGGAGCGGCTGGCATCCCGTTTTTCGGGGTTTTCTCAGACTCTGGCCGGATTGGCCGCTAAAGTCGGCCAGATTCAACTGGAACAGGCGAAAAATACTGGCCGGGAAGATCTGGCGGAAAATGTCGCCATGCGGGTACCGGGGACGACGGTGGCGGCCTGGGCGGCGATCTGGTTGGGCGACCGGCATATGGTATTGGGGCGCATGGCCGAGGCCCTCGCCTGTTATCAGCGTGCCCGATCGGTCTCCGACGCGGCGGTTCAACAGGAAGTACAGCGTCGCCTGAAGCTGATCACCTCACTTGTTCCAGCCTTCGGCGAAGTGGACTCGTCATCCCGGCCGGAACCCGTGACCGAGCAGTGGATTTCCACCACATCGGTGGACAGTTTGGAAATGACCCACCTGGAACTCCGCCCTGGAGTGTCGGTGGAAACGCCGGGCCTGAAGCGGCCCCCTGCCTTCCCGGATCGGGAAATCGACTGGCCGCGGGCACAGGTGAGCTTTACTCCGCTTGACGATCTTCTCCTGGTGCACGCGCAGTCGGATATCCGCGCCTATGCCAAAGATGGGACACTGGTGTGGGGGCAGCAATCGACTATTCAGGGCGATCAGCGGGCGCTGGCCTTGGTGCGTATGAAACCGCTCGTTCACGAAGGCCGGGTGATTGCTCGGCGACTGGAGCAGCGCGGAACAGAACTTGTGTGCCTCGACCTGATCGACGGGCACGTGGTCTGGAACTGCCGTCCCGGAGGTGACATCGTGTCGGATCCCTGGATGGTGGGTACGGACGTGTACGCCCTTGTGGCGGCCGAGACGGAAAGCGAACGCATTGAGCTCGGACTGGCGTGTGTGGATCCCGAACGAGGAAGTCTCCGCGAATTCACGAAGTTGTTCAGCCTCCGAAATACGATCAACCAGGCCATCGATTGTCAGGTGACGGCGCTTGGTCCCCAATTCGTAGGGCAGGTCCGCGGAGTCGTCTTTGCGGGAGATGTGACCGGGCAGGTGGCGTGGTTGCGGACGGTCCCCTGGGTGGCTCCACCTTCCGATGGCTGGTGGCCTTCCCAAGCATGGTACGCGCAGGATAATTCGCCGCCGCTCGTCTGTGGTGATACGGTGATCGTTACAGGCCGGGGGAGCTGGTGCCTGTGTGCTGTGGCGCTCTCCGATGGAACGCTTAAATGGTGTTGCCCGATGGGCCGTCTGCTGGGAATTCTGGGGGAATCCAGCGGAAGGCTTTACGTCCGGACGGATAATGGCCTGGCCATTCTCGACACGGCGTCGGGACAGTTACTGGCGGAAATCGAACATCACGATGTGGACGAATGGCTGCGAGTTCACAATCCCGATGGCCTTGTAGCGCTTCAGGTGCAGGAGGATGCCCAGAAACGGCAGGTCACGCTGCAGATGACGTTTTACAATATCACAGACGGCCGGTGTCTCGGATACTCTCGGATTCCTTTGCCCGAGAAGAAGGCTCCCTGGATCGGACCGATTGTGCGCTGGGATACCGAACTGCTGCTGTTCACGGGCCATCCTTCGAGCCCGGCGAGGAGAACAAGCTACCAGATCGGAGTGGTCTCCGATGGAGGATAGGGCGATGCTGAGAGATTCCTGCCATACGGCGTGCTTCGGTTCGGGAAGAAGATTCTGCTTCACGGCAGGTTGGAAAAAGGCTGCCAAATGGCTCTGCTTGCTCCTTGTGGCCGCTGTGTGGCTGGGAGGCGAAAAGCGAGTTCTGGCCCAGGGAGATTGGGAAATCACACCTCAAAGCGAGGAAGCTCTGGAACGGGGACTGGCCTGGTTAGCACGCAATCAGGGGCCGGAAGGCAATTGGGATTCCAACGATCTGGGATTGGTGAGCACGGGCGCGCTCGCTTTTCTGGCGGCCGGCCATTTGCCCGGTCGGGGGCCGTATGGAGATACCGTCAAGCGGGCATTGGAGTACGTGATTCGCAACGCTCAATCCTCGGGACTGCTCAACATTTCAGAGCCGCGTCGGGGCATGTACAACCACGGCCTGTCCACGTTTGTTTTGGGGCAGGCCTATGGGATGGTCCAGGATCCGCGGCTGGGCGAGCTCCTGGAAAAGGCCCTGGTGGTCGTCCAGGAAACCCAATGTGGCGATGGAGGCTGGGACTACATTGCCAGGCGGCAGCCGCAGGGCCACGATTTGAGTCTGGTGGTCATGCAGGCCCTGGCCTTGCGAAGTGCCGTGGATAGTGGCTTTGAAGTCTCGCCGAGGGTCGTGCAGGCCGCCATTCGCTGTGTCCGTGAGCATTACACGCCGCGGAATTGTCCCCGGGACGCCGATGAAGAGGAACAGAAACGACATCCCGGTCAGTTCACCTACAGCAAAGGAGGGGGTAACGCCACAGTGGCGATGGCGGCCGCCGGGATTGTCTGTCTCCAGGAGTTCGGGCAGTACGATGACTGGCGAATTGAAAAAAATCTGGAGGTGATCCGCAACGCGATCCTGGATGCGACGCGAAACGATCGGCCGCGCCGTGAACGCCGTGCTCCGTTTGACCCGTACACCCTCTACTATGTGTCACAGGCGCTCTATCAGGTAGGTGGGGAACCGTGGCGGGAGTGCTACCCGCTGCTGCGAGATGGGGTGGTAGCCAGCCAGGTGCGGGATCCCGGAAATCCAGCCCGGGACGGCATGTGGACGGCCCAGGGCCATGTCGGCGGCAAGCCTGGCGACCTGTACATGACGGCAGTCTGCTGTTTCGTGCTGGCCATTCCCAACCGTTATTTGCCCATTCTCCAGGAGGGAAAGATCGAAAGTTTACAGCGCCAGTTCGGATCACCCGCCGGGTTGCACCAATCCGGTCGTCCGTGACCACGTCCTCGCCGGGCCTGGTACCCGGCAAGTTGTGTTCGGCTAGGGGTTCGATTACAGTACACAAAAGCCAGTGGATTAACCGGAACAGAGAGAGTCGCTTCTGTCCATTCGCGTTAAAAACTGCCTTGCCTGGGATTTTCGCGAATGGGAAGCCAGCCCTGAGAAAACCTCCGCATTTCTCCCATGTTTGTCGCGCCGTGGTTCATTTTGGGTGGCATGCTCGCCGCCGCAGGTGTGGTTCTCATTCACCTGTTGCATCGACGGCGGTTCCGCGTGGTGCACTGGGCGGCGATGGAATTTCTCCTCCAGGCCGCCCGCCGCAGTCGCCGCATGATTGAACTTCGCGACTGGTTGCTGCTTCTGTTGCGGATGGCGTGCTTGCTTCTGTTTGCCATCGGGATGGCG
>NZ_JACIYL010000390.1 GCF_014359955.1 Thermogutta sp.
TACGACCCCATTTTTCTCCAGCACGAAACAGGAGCGCATCCGGAACGGGCGGACCGAATTCGGGGTGCTTTGGAGTGCTTCGAAGCGAAGAACTTGCTTTCTCGGTGTACCCGACCGCAGTTCAAACCTGTCTCCCGTAGCCGACTCACCCTCATCCACTCCCCTCGTTACATCGACGAGGTTTGGGCGGTGGCCAAATCCGGCGGCGGCGACCTCGATCATGACACCATTTGCAGCCCCTCTTCTTACGATGTTGCCCTGGCAGCCGTCGGAGCCGTGTGTGACGCCGTGGAACGGGTCGTGAAAGGAGAAGATCGGCGGGCCTTTTGTTTGGTCCGTCCACCGGGGCATCATGCCCTCCGAGAGCGGGCGATGGGCTTTTGCATCTTCAATAACATCGCCGTGGCCGCCGCCGTGGCCGTGTGGGAACTGGGGCTGGAATCGGTACTGATTGTCGATTGGGACATTCACCACGGAAACGGAACACAGGCAGTGTTCTGGGAGGATCCGCGGGTGGGATTCCTCTCCATCCATCGGTATCCTTTCTATCCCGGCACAGGTGCGGCCGACGAAATTGGCGAGGGAGCGGGACGCGGCTATACCAAGAATATTCCTGTTCCCTACGGAATATCGCGGCGAGAGTATTTCGCCGCCCTGGAGCCGGCCCTGGACAAATTTGCCGCTTTCGTAAAACCTCAGTTGGTGCTGTTGAGTGCCGGATTTGACACCCACCGGCTGGACCCCATCGGCAATTTGGGGTTGGAAACCGAAGACTTCGGGCCCCTTACTGCTTTGGTCCTGGATGTGGCAGACACCTATGCGGAAGGGCGTTTTGTCAGCGTTCTGGAGGGTGGCTATAATCGTCTGGTCATGCCCGACTGTCTTGCCGTCCACCTTGAGGAAATTGTGCACCGGGATGAGAAGAACCCGCGGCCTGCGAATCCCTGAATGTCCTCACACCCCGATCCACGAAGCGCCATGACGTCCATCACTCGTGGACCTGTTCTGGAATGCCGTCGCATCGGCAAGCGATTTGGCGGCGTCATTGCTCTGGAGAACGTTGATTTTGATCTCTATCCGGGTGAGGTCCATGGGGTTGTGGGCAGCAACGGGGCCGGAAAAAGCACTCTCATGAAAATCCTGGCGGGGGCTTTGGCCGATTATGAGGGCGAAATCTCTGTGGCCGGCCAGCCGGTCAAAATCACCAGCCCTCAGACCGCATTCCATCTGGGCATCGCCATGGTGTACCAGGAGTTTTCGGGCATCGGCCAACTTTCTGTGGCGGAAAACCTCTTTCTCGGGCGCCAGCCGCTTAACCGCTTGGGATTCGTGGATTGGCCTTTGATGCGGCAGAAGGCCCGCGAGTATTTGCAGGAGTTGGGGCTTCACCTCGATGTCGATCGGCGACTCGACACATATCCCCTCGTAGTGAGACAGATGGTGGAGATTGCCCGGGCAGCCCATCGTGGAGCCCGCATCCTTATCATGGATGAACCAACCAGTGCCCTAAGCCCACCGGAAGTGGAGCGACTTTTCGAATTGGTCAAACAACTTCAACAAAGAGGGGTCGCCATCATTTTTATCAGCCACTTCCTGGAGGATGTTCTGGCCATTGCGGATCGGGTCACCGTTCTGCGGGAAGGACGGCGTGTGCTCACGCTTCCCCGTGCGGAATTGACCAAACACAAACTCGTGGAAGCGATGATTGGCCGCGGGGCGTCGGTGGGCGCTGAACGGGAAGAATGCGCCGACCTTCCTCCACGCACTCCGGCACCACCGGTGCTTAGCGTGGAAAAACTGACGTTGCCGGGGATATTCGAGGACGTGAGTTTGACCGTCGCCCCTGGGGAGATTTTGGGGCTTTATGGATTCGTGGGAGCGGGGCACCAGGAACTGGTTCAGGCTTTGGGAGGGGCTTTGGCCCCACGTTCCGGAAGGATCATTCTCGAGGGGCGTCCCATCCCGCCGGGCAGACCTCAAAAAGCGGTCCGCGCAGGGATGGTGCTTGTCACGGCGGATCGGGCTGCGGGACTGTTCCTCCGCGGTGAGGTGTACAAGAACGTGACCATCGCCCATCTTCGGCACGCCGTGGGAAATTGGGTGACCCTTGCGAAAGAACTGCGGGCGGTTCAACCTGTACTGCAGCAGGTGGGATGTCGGCCGGCAGATCCGCTGCTGAGGGTCGAGCAGCTATCCGGCGGCAACCAGCAAAAAGTGGTGTTTGCCAGGTGGCTGTTGGGACCGGTTCGCGTGCTGCTTCTGGAAGAACCCACGCGGGGTATGGATATTGCTGCAAAAGCCGAGGTGATGCAATTGGTGAAGCAACTTGCCGCGCAGGGGACAGCCGTCATCCTGGCGTCTACGGAGCCGGAACTGATCCTGGCCCATGCCCATCGCGTGATGGTCATGGGTCGAGGAAAAGTGACCGCCGAATGGTCAGGATGTCGGCTGGAAAAGGCCGAACTTCTTAGAGCGGCATGACACCGAGGGAGACCTCGTGATAACCGTCCTCTCCACGCCCGATGTTTCATGGCACCAAAAGCAAGGAATTGACTCGCGGAAGGCATCCATAGGACTTGAGCGATGACAGCGTTTGCAAAGGGATTCCGATTCCGCTGGGAACCGCAGGATGTCGCACCGGTGGCTTCGCTTCTGGCACTGATCGTCTTCTTTGGAATCGCCGCCCCCGGTTTCCTTCGGCTCTCGACTTTGGTGACCGCCTTGCAGCAGGGCGCGGTCCTGGCCATTGTCAGCACGGGGTTAACATTCGTCCTTTTGGCCGCGGAAATCGATCTGGCTGTTGGAACGATGGCCTTGTGGACGGCCTGTTTCTGCGGATGGCTCTATCAATCATGGGCGACACAAACAGCAGAGGGACGTTTTGTCGCGTCGGCTGAAATCGTCGTCGCCGTTCTCATCCTGCCATTGTGTACGAGCCTCTTGCTGGGGATCCTTTCCGGTGTCTTAACGGTGAAATCGCGACTGCCGAGCTTTATCATCACGCTGGCCATGATGTTTATCTCCCAGGGGGCTGCACGGTACATAACCCGCGGGCAAGCGTTTCGGGTACCGGCCCTGTTGGGGGATATTGGGAATCGCGGCATCGAACATGAGGGGTTGACCGTCATCCCGTACAGTGCCCTTTTGGCAGGGGCCATCATGATCGTGGGACATGTGGTCCTCCAGTACACGCGATTCGGTCGATACGTGTACATGACGGGGGGAAACCGCCAGGCGGCCCGGCTGGCAGGGGTACCAACAGGCCTGGTCGTCACGGCCTGTCTGGCGATTTCGGCAGTCACCGCGGGGGTCGGCGGGCTGGTCAATGCAGGGCGCATGACGAGTGTGACCCTCGATCAGAATCAGGACCTTCTGCTCAGTTCTCTGGCGTGTATTGTGCTTGGGGGAACGAGTCTTTTTGGGGGTGAAGGAGGGATTGGCAAGACCCTCGTCGGTGTCGCCACATTTACGGTGCTCAATATCGGACTTAACTCGATTCGGCTGGACGATTTTGCCCGCCCGTTTGTGATGGGCGTGGTGCTGATGGCGGCACTCCTTCTCAACGCGGCGCTGGCCCGCCGGCGGCCATAAAAGAAGAGTCTCACGGAAGTCACAGGGATGATGAAGGCACCGCCAAAGGCTCTGCCGCGGATCGCCTGATCAGTTCCATGGAAACGATGAGCAGCAGCACTGCCAGAATGAAAGGACCGGCCGGAAGGAACACCCTCACCTGAAAAGCGAGCAGCACTCCCACAATCCGCGCGACGGCACTCAAACTGTTGGCAATGCCGAAGATGCGCCCCTGGTGATCCGCGTCCACCCGGCGGGAGATGAGGGATTGTACGGCAGGCATCACGAAGGCCATCCCCGCCGCGACGACACCACTAGCGATGACCACGACTCGTCCTGCCCATTCGGTGCCCAGTGCAAATGGCGGGAGAAAGCGCGCCATCTGCGGGTGTTGCACAGCCGCACTGATGGCTAGAAAACCGGCTACCGCTGCTAACAGTCCGATATTGGACAGGGTTTTTTCCGACAATCGAAGACTGAGCCGGCGCACCAGGAATCCCTGCGTCAGC
>NZ_JACIYL010000391.1 GCF_014359955.1 Thermogutta sp.
TCTGGAATGTTCGCGAATCGTTGCAGCCGCTCGGCGGTTGGTTCGTGCGGCAGGTGGGGAGCGTTGAAGGCCAGATAGAGGAACCAGGGTTGACCCTTATGACGCTGGATAAACGCAGCCGCTTCCTTTCCGAAGGCGATGGTAAGGTGTTCTGTAACTTCAACGGGCTGGCCGTTGCGTTCAATGGGTATGAGGTACTCCGTCTTGGGATTGACAGTCCAGTTGATGTAGCGGTGACCCCCACCGAGAAAGCCGAAGGTTTCCATGAAACCTCGTTTTTCCGGTCGAAATTCGGGAGCCGCTCCCAGATGCCATTTGCCGATCCAACCTGTCACGTAGTGCGCCTGTTTCAGAGGTTCCGCGAGAAGGATCTCGGATAACGGCAAGCCTTCCCTGTGGTCTTCTGGATCATAGTAGGGGTTGTAGACATGCCCAAACCGGTGCTGATATCGGCCGGTCATAAGCCCCGCCCGCGTCGGACTGCAGAACGGATGCGACACGTAGCTGTTCGTGCACACCACGCCCTCTTTCGCCAGACGGTCAAGATGCGGCGTTGGAATATCCTGGCATCCCTGGAACCCGGCATCGGCATATCCCATGTCGTCGGCCAGAATGACCAGGATGTTCGGTCGCGGCGCGACAGCACCCTGTTCGGCACAAAGGGTGCCCGACAACGCAAAAAACATCAACACTGCTGGAAACAGATTCTTCATGACGTTTCCTCCCCACAAGACAGGTCCGGAAATTCTCTCAGCTAAGGCTCAATATGCCCTCGCTGCGTTCGCATGTCAACTGAAGACGCGCCTGGCCTGAGTCGTTCCGCGGTTTCTCTGCCGTGTCGGGGGATTCCCGGTTCCGTCTTCGGGAGGGACCCGCCTGTGAGGTCCGTATATCGGAGGGACCTGCTTGTCAGGTCCGTCGAACATCGATCGATAATCCAGTCTTTTTCCGCGGGCACGACAAGCGTGCCCCTCCGACCTTTCGGAGGGATGTGCTTGTCAGGTCCGCTGTTTAACGCTCGATCATTCATCGCCTTTCGGCGGGGACTGAAGTCCCGCGCGGAAAGCGGTGCTGAAGCCCCGCACTCCATATGGAGTGCGGCGATTTATCGCCGCTTTTCGGTGAAGGCTTTAGCCTTCACCCCCTTGGCGCTGCCGGTGTTTTGTCGCGACCACGGGAGCGCACTGGTAGGGGCAATTCATGAATGGCCCCTCCAACATTTAACGGATACCGTGGAGGGCGTCCTTCCAAAGAAACGCCGGTGCCACCCGGGCCGCGACTTTGACCGGGCGTCTCTTGTGAGCCCACAACAGAGGGGAGTATACTGAGCGCGGTTGTGGGGGCCCGGCGAGCAGGATGTGGCGCGGTCGGATCCAGGCTCTTCCCGGACACCGGAAACGAGCGACGACTCCCCGGGGCGGAAACTTACCAGCTTCGCCTGTGGTCCTGGGCTTGCAAAACTGCGTTCAATCGGCTATTGTGGGATATGTGTTCATTTGAACACCGTTAACCGCGGCACAACGGCCGACAAATATCCCGGTGGGAAGGGAGGTGATTGATCCATGGCAAAAAAGGCAGGGAGCAAAAGTGACGAGCAGGAAGTCCGCAAGGAAAAAGATGCGGCGGCCTCCGTGCTGGAAAAAAATCCCGCACTGAAAAGTGCCGTACAGCAGATCGAAAAACAATTCGGAGAAGGCGCCATCATGCCCCTGGGGGCCACCAAAACCGAGGTGATCGAGGGCATCCCCACGGGCAGTCTCTCGTTGGATCTGGCCCTTGGCGGCCAGGGGATTCCCCGCGGTCGCATCATCGAGATCTTTGGCCCCGAATCCAGCGGGAAAACGACGCTGGCCTTGCATGTGATTGCCCAGGCGCAGAAGCGGGGCGGAATCGCTGCCTTCATCGATGCCGAGCATGCCCTCGATCCTGCGTGGGCAAAGCGGTTGGGGGTCGATCTGGAGAATCTGCTCGTCAGCCAGCCTTCCAGCGGCGAAGAGGCCATGCATATTGCGGAGATGCTCATCCGCTCCAATGCGGTGGACGTGATCGTCATCGACTCGGTAGCCGCCCTGGTTCCCCAGAAAGAACTGGAGGGTGAAATCGGCGATTCCCACGTGGGCTTGCAGGCCCGACTCATGAGCCAGTCGCTGCGAAAGCTCACCGGTGCCATTGCCAAGGCCAAGACGGCCGTCATTTTCATCAACCAGATTCGCGAAAAAATCGGGGTGATGTTCGGTTCTCCGGAGACCACGCCGGGGGGGCGGGCCCTCAAGTTTTACGCCTCCTGCCGGATCGATGTCCGCCGGGTGGGCCAGATCCGCGACGGCGAACAGGTCATCGGCCAGCGGGTGAAAGCCCGGGTGGTCAAAAACAAGGTCGCACCTCCGTTCCGGGTGGCCGAGTTCGACATGCTCCACGACAGCGGCATCAGTTATGAGGGAGACGTCCTCGACCTGGCGATCGAGCGCAAGCTCATCGTGCGGAGCGGGGCGTGGTTCCGCTACGGCGATCTCCAATTAGGCCAGGGACGCGAGCGCTGCCGGGAGTATCTCAAGGAACATCCCGAACTCGTGGAAGAGCTGCGTGAGAAGATTCTCGCCATGCCGGGCGAGCTCCACACAGAAGTGGAGTGAGGCGACTACGGCTCTGCAAAGCGACCGTGCGTCGACTGTGATGGTGGCACGGGTTACTCGCCGACGGACCCTTTGAACAGCTTTTGTGTTTAATCAAATTGCAATTGAAGTGCGAGTGTACAAGCCGATCCTTACGTCACCACGGCGCAGCTTTGGTATTTAGCCGCGACATTTGACGTTAAGGCCCCAAAATCGACCAGCAGGATTTGCCCCTTCCTACGGTTTAAGATCGATGTTGAAGGTATTGTCGCCTGGCTGAACAGTTATGAATAGCCCGGACGTCTTCTCGTTTTCGTACTTAGCCGGAAGTTCATTTTGGGGTCCCATTTTCACTTGCTGTGGCGCTTGCTGGTACTGCAAGTAGGCCTGCATTTCACTTTCGGCGTCCTCCCTTGCAGCCTGTTGCTGCTGATTTGGAACCCGATACTTGGTCACTTTGACTAAATATTCTCCGGGGATTGCCCCATCGCCCGTTGCAAACGTGCCGATTGCATATCGGCCATTTGCGTCAGTAATGGCCGTGGCCGCCCGGGGTTTTGGATCACCGGCGTTGGGATCCTTAGGCACGAAAGTGACTGTAGCGCCCTCCACGGGTTTGCCGTTCAACGTGACCGTTCCTGTCACTGGGTAGGTTTTAGGTTTCGATGGCTGATTCGAGCACCCCGTCATCACCACACCCGCGGAGAAAAAGACCAGTAGGCACACTAAGGACGTCCGAATAATACGGTTGGTCGCGACGACGAGTTGCGGCAGAAAACGCACTTGTAGGCAATGCGTCGGAGTTGTTGTCTCGGAACTTCTAAAACCCGCGTCAGTTCGCATGGCATGCCTCCGGAAAATCCATCATTTGGCTGCTAATAGCGATGCATCTCCGACTAACGCCTGCCGCTGGCAACTTCTTCCCTCATTTGTTATGCCATCTCGATTCTGCGCATTGCAAGACGGAAGCCATCCGAAGGCCTACCGTCTCAATCAACTCACTAAGATAACCCGTGGGCTGCGTGTCAGCTCCCGCAGGACAGATTTTCAGCGTGTTTGGCGTGAGGCCCCCACTTTCCCCGCATGAAAAAAAGGTATGTGAGCCGGCTTGATTCAAGCGGAAATCAAATAGACGCCGGCGGTTGGTCACAGACGCTCTAGGAGCATTAAAAGCCCGCGGAAACACTTTCGCCACCTGCGCGAGATCCAAGTGCTCCCCACACACCGTAGACGCTCTGCCCTTGCATCGGTTGGAATGCTGCCAAATTACCCGTATCAATCGTCTGCGAAATAAACCTCACTGATCCATCCGCAAACAAACAGTTCACGCCCCCGGGATGCCGGCTGCTCGGGGGTAACACGACATTGTTGTCCCAGCCCCAGCTATTTTGAGTCTCAGCACAACTGGGGCTGTTAGGAGGCAGTACAGTGTTAAAGCCCACATAAATGGACGGACCGAATGTCC
>NZ_JACIYL010000392.1 GCF_014359955.1 Thermogutta sp.
GATTGACGTCAATCACGGCGGTTTTTTCACCGGCAATGATCTGAACATTAACCGGCCCGCGGTGGCCTTCGTGAGCCAGCGCAGCGAGGACCTGGTCCGCCACCCGGGCGACTGCTTCATCCCGGATGGTGCAGGAGCGAAACGCCTCACCACCTACGACCTTCTCCCTGATGCGCACCACGCGAATGATGGGCTGGCCCGCGCGATTGACGTAGCCATCCACGCTGTATTCGGTGCCCGAGATAAATTCCTCCAGGAACATGGCGGGGTCGGCAAGCACCTGACGGGCCTCCTCCTTGTTGTGGCAGACGCGGGCGCCGATCGAGCCGAAGCCTCGGGCCTGTTTGGCAAACAAGGGAAAGGGAGCCTGGTCCAGGTCTGCCGGGTGAAAAACCCTCGGCACGGGAATGCCGCGGCGTTCCGCCCATTCCGCAAACCGACGTTTGTCGAAACACAGTTCCGCCACAGGGGCAGGTGGTGTCATCAGCGTGACGCCGATTTCTGCAAAGTGTACCCGGTACGGGGCAAGGGCCAGAACATCGATGTCAATGAGAGGAACGACGACGCCGATTTCGTGTTCCCGACACAGCGCGAACAGAATGCGGGGATACGAAGGATCGGCAATTGGGGGGACCTGGAAGGCTCCATCTGCGAATGCCCCTGCCGGTGTGACGGCTTCGCGATCGGCCACATAAATCCGGCCTGTTTGAAACTCAGGGATTTCCTGCATGGCTTCGCGAAGCTGGAGAATGTGCCCCACCCACTTGCCGCCGCAGGTGACCAGCACATTGGGACGAACTGTGTGACGCATGGAAAACTCCTCAGGCAGCCCGGCGATTCTCATGCCGATGGGTTTCTCGGGATTGCGAGGCCGTTTCCATCGAGGAATCGCTCTGCTGGTTGTGAAGAGAATTGGTCGAAAGTTCTCTCGCGGTGACGCCTCCGGAGAGCTTCCAGGTGAGGTCTTCCCGTCCCGGATGCAAGCCCAGGTCGTCCACGACTTTAACGTCCTGGCCAGCTCCGTCGAAAAGCATCCCGGTGGGCACCTTCCAAAGTGTGAGCGCCAGAATCTTCAGATCCAACAGGAGACTGAAATGATCCACATAATACACGTCGTAAGCCAGGCGCTCGCTAAATTTCAGGGCGTTTCTTCCCATCACCTGCGCCAGGCCCGTGATCCCAGGCCGCATGTTATGGCGGCGGGCTTGTTCGGGGGTGTAGCGGGGCAGATATTCCACAAGCAGCGGTCGCGGTCCGATGAGACTCATATCCCCCCGCAGGACGTTCCACAATTCAGGGAGTTCGTCCAAACTGAAACGGCGGAGAAAGCGTCCCAGAGGCGTCAGGCGTTCTGCATCGGGAAGCGGTGTGCCGTCGGGACGGAACGCATTCTGCATGGTGCGAAACTTGTAGAGCGTGAAGAGGCGACCGTGCAGACCGGGCCGTACCTGGCGAAAGAGAATGGGCCGACCCATGGTGGTCCAGATTGCCAGGGCAATAATTGCCAAAAGCGGCGCCAGCAGCACAAGTGCGACCGCAGCTCCTGCGACGTCAAAGATGCGTTTGATGACGAGTTGAATTTCCCTCGAGCCTGTCGCCATGCGCGATGCTTCCCTGCACATGCCGCAACGTTTCCCCGATGGCATAAACGCGGACGCCTTTTCCTCGGATGGGCCAACGGTTTCTCTGCCTGGCTGACAAGCTTACGGGGAACCGCCCCCCTCAATCAAGGTGAATTTCGGCACGGGCGGTACCCACCCATGACATGGCGAAGGACTCCCAGCGCTTCGTCCACATCGCGAGCGGTGACATCCAGATGCGTGACCGCCCGAATCCGCTGCGGTGCAGTAGCCAGCATGAGCACGCCATGCTCTTTGAGAATCTGGGAAAGCTGGGCTGCTGTGCCCCATTCTGGTGACACGTCAAAGAGGAGAATGTTGGTTTCCACCGGGATGGGCATGGGGGTGAGGAAAGGGATTTCCGCCAATCCTGCGGCGAGTCGTTGGGCATTCGCGTGGTCTTCGGCCAGTCGCTCGATGTGATGGTCCAGAGCGTAGAGCGCAGCCGCAGCAAGGACACCTGCCTGTCGCATGCCACCGCCGAGCACCTTGCGGTGGCGTCGCGCTTCGGCAATCAGGTCTTTGGGACCCGCAAGGGCCGAGCCAACCGGCGCCCCGAGGCCTTTGCTGAAACAAACGTTGACGGTGTCAAAAAGTCGGGCCCACTCATGAAGGGGGATTCCCGTAGCCACCGAAGCATTCCACAGCCGTGCTCCATCCAGATGGAGGGCCAGGTGGTTCCGGCGTGCCCAACCCGTCAGTGCTTCCACGAGCGAAAACGGCTGGACGCGGCCTCCCCCGCGATTATGGGTGTTTTCCAGAGTGAGCAGCCGCGTACGCACAAAATGGACATTTTGCGGGCGAATCAGTCCCTCCAGTTGCTCGGGCTGAATGACGCCCCAGTGGCCCTGCACGGGTCGCGCGGCAACCCCGCAGATTTGGGCATAACCGCCCTGTTCGTAGTTGTAGATGTGGGAATCCGCCTCGCAGATCATCTCGTCGCCGGGTCGGCAGTGCAGCCGTACCGCGATGAGATTGGACATCGTACCGGACGGCACAAAGAGGGCCGCTTCCTTGTGGAGGAGCTCGGCGACACGCTCCTCAAGCCGCTGGACGGTGGGATCATCGCCCAGGACATCATCGCCGACCTCGGCGGCTGCCATCGCCGCCCGCATCCCGGGAGTTGGTCGGGTGACTGTATCGCTGCGGAAATCGAGGATCCGCTCCGTCTTCATGCGACGTTCCCCATAATCCCCTGGCGCGGAAGTGAAAGTTTATTTCGGCTTTTTTCTCGCAGAACGGCTGCCGCCCGGTTTGTTCGCACGTCTCGTTCTCATTTCCGCCCCTTTGACTCGCTGAGAAAGGGAACGGTGCCGATTCTTTTTGGTCGCCTTTTTGCCATTATGAAATCCGGCCAGGGACTCTTCCACGATCCCCGGCGTGGGATGACCGCGGTGGGCGATGAGCCGAAAATCGAGCTGGCGGCGTTCCAGATCCACATGGGCGACTGCCACCTGGACGAGGTCCCCCAGGCGGAATTGATTGCCTTTTCGCCGCCCGACCAGGGAATGGGACGTGCGGTCAAAATCGTAATAGTCGTCCTGGAGGGCTTCCACGGGAATGAAACCATCCGCAGGGAGAGCAACTCCCTGAACAAACAGCCCGTACTTTTCCACGCCCGTGATGATCCCCTCCATCTCCATGCCGATTCGCTCGCTGAGGAAGGAGAGGAGTTTCAATCGGGTCAGCTCTCGCTCGGCCGCCTCGGCACGCTCTTCGCGGTCCGAACAGTGTTCACCCAGCGTGACCAGTTCCGCGGGGTTGATCCGTGGATTCTTCCCGAGCAGGAGGGCATCCACCAGCCGATGAATCGTGAGATCGGGATACCGCCGGATGGGCGACGTGAAGTGGCAGTAGCACTCGCTTGCCAAAGCGTAATGGCCTTCTTCCAGTGGGCTGTAGATGGCCCGCTGAAGTGATCGCAACACCGCGTAATGGACCGCATACTGTTGGGGCTTCCCGGTGGCGTACTCGAGCAATCCCTGCAGGCCGAAGCGATCTTCCAGGTCGCGAGGAGGAAATCCGAGTGCCTCCACAAATTCCCGCAGCAGGCGGAGCTTGCGCTCGGCGGGCGGCTTGTGGATTCGCCGCAGGAAGAGCCAGCCGCGGTCGCGAAGCGTCTCCGCCACGCTTTCATTGGCGGCCAGCATGAACTCCTCGATCATCTGATGGCTCTCCGTGTTGGGCACCAGATGCGCGCCGATCACCCGGCCGCGACGATCCAGCTTCACCTTGACCTCGGGCATGACAAGTTCCAGGGCTCCCCGTTCGCGTCGTCGCTGGCGGAGAATGCGCGCGAGGTCGCGCATCCGCAGGAGGAGATCATGGACTTTTGTGCCCCACGCTTTCTTGTAGGCTTCCGGATTTTCCAGAAATGCGTCGACCTGCTCGTAGGTGAGACGTTTGTCGCTGCGGATGACCGACCGGTAAATTTTCACATCGGTT
>NZ_JACIYL010000393.1 GCF_014359955.1 Thermogutta sp.
ACGTACGCCATCTCTTTTATACGTTTGTCACAACGGCCGGTTTTCCTGGGATGACCTCCGTCCCGTTGTCGCCCGGGGCGCTACTTTTTGGCTCCCTCCTGCTGGCCCGGGATCAACGTTCGTTCCACAAAGGTGGTATCCGCTCGTGCATCGACAAACGTGGGGTGTGAGAGGATGGCTTTACTCAGCTCAACGGTTGTCTTGATCCCTTCGATCCTCAGCTCTTCCAGTGCCCGTTTCATCGCCGCAATCGCCTCGGCTCTCGTCGGCCGGTGGACGATGAGTTTCCCGATCATCGAATCATAATGGGGCGATACAACATATCCCGGATACACATGCGAATCGAAACGGACCCCCGGTCCTCCCGGTACAAATATCCGTTCGATCCGCCCCGGAGACGGCCGAAATCCCCGCTCGGGATCTTCAGCATTGATGCGGCACTCGATGGCCACCCCACGGTGCTCTACATCTTCCTGCTTGAGCGGCAACGGCTCTCCCGCTGCCACCTTGATCTGCAGCTTGATGAGGTCCAGACCGGTCACCATCTCCGTGACCGGATGTTCCACCTGAATCCGGGCATTGACCTCGATGAAATAGAAGTTGAAATGCCGGTCCACCAGAAACTCGACCGTCCCCGCGTTGTAATAGTTCGCGGCCTTGAGCAGCTTGACAGCCGACTCACAGATCGCCTGGCGCACTTCCTGAGGCAGATTGGGCGCCGGGCTTTCCTCAATCAGTTTCTGATGACGGCGTTGGATCGTGCAGTCACGCTCCCAGAGGTGGATGACATTTCCATAGTGATCCCCGATGGCCTGGACCTCCACGTGCCGGGGATGCTCGATGTATTTTTCGAGGTAAACGGCACCGTTTCCGAAGGCGGCCTCGGCCTCCTGCTGCGCCTGCTGAAGGGCGGACTTGAGAGACTGTTCGCTGACCGCGATGCGCATTCCTTTGCCACCGCCTCCGGCCGCCGCTTTGATGAGAACCGGATAACCGATCTCCCGGGCAACCCGGAGGGCTTCTGCCTCCGTCTCCACCGTGCCCTCGCTTCCCGGTACCACCGGTACCCCGACCTTCTTGGCCAAAGCCCGCGCGGCGTTTTTATCCCCCAGAAGGGCCATCGCTTCATGCGGAGGCCCGATAAACTCGATCTGGCAACTGCGGCAAACTTCCGCAAAATGGGCATTCTCGGAAAGAAACCCATACCCAGGATGAATCGCCTGGGCATTGCCGATCTCGGCGGCGCTGATCACCCGATCGTACCGGAGATAGCTTTCCGAGGCCTTGGCCGGTCCGATGCAATACGCCTCGTCGGCGAGCTCCAGGTAAGCCGATCCGCGATCTGCTTCGCTGAAAACGGCGACCGTTTCGATGCCCATCTCTCGACAGGCTCGCAGCACCCGAAGGGCGATCTCTCCTCGATTGGCAATCAGAATCCGTTTGAACATAAGCGATTAAGCGTGTGAGGTGGTGGCAGACTTCTTCCCGAGAACGCCGAGCGATGCGGTTAACGAGACCCTGCTTCAGCCCTGCGTATCCACCTTGAACAACGGCTGGCCGTACTCCACCGGCTCGCCATTTTCCACCAGGACGGCCACAATTTTTCCGGAAATTTCTGCGGGCAACTCGTTGAAGACTTTCATGGCCTCCACAATACCCACAATGGTTTCCGGATTGACGTGGTCTCCCACCTTCACATAGGGGGGAGAATCGGGGTCCGGGGCCGCATAAAAGGTTCCCACCATCGGACTGCGGATGTAGGCGATGTTTTCTTCCTTGGGAGGAGGCGGCGTCTCAGTCTCCCGAACCGGCGGCTCCGAAGGAGCCGGGGGCTGTGCCGCCGGTGCCGCGACCGATGGGGCAACTCCAGGCGGCAGTGAGGGCATCCACATCGGTATCGGGGCACCCGCTGGAGTGGGCACGACTTCCGGCCCGCGGCGGAGGCGAATTCGCTTCTCCCCGGATCTCAGGTCAATCTCGCTGAGGTCGTGTACCCGCATCAACTCAATGAGTTCCCGAACACGGGCCACATCAAACACATCCGGCTGGGGCGGTTCTTGCTTTTGAGCGTCGGGAGCGTTTGAACCCATAGGCGAGTCATTCTATAGCTGGAAGTGAACTTTCCTCGATTATCCTCAGAGACCTGTCAGGTGTCGTCAGAGTGTACTCACCTCGTCCAACTCTTTGGGAAGGCTGGTAAGGACTTCGTGTCCATCACGGGTGACCAGAACGTCGTCCTCGAGCCGGACCCCACCCCAGTTTGGGATATAGATACCCGGCTCGACGGTTACCACCATCCCCGGCCGTAGAACGGTCTGCACCTTGGGCCCCAGGCGTGGGAGTTCGTGGATTTCGAGTCCCACCCCGTGTCCCAGACCGTGCCCAAAGAGGCGGCCGAACCCCGCTTCCTCAATGACCTGCCGAGCGGCACGGTCCACGTCCTCCGCCGTGACCCCCGGCCGGATGGCATCGATCGCCGCTTTTTGGGCCTTGAGAACGGTGGTATAGACCTTCGCGAACTTTGGGGCGATTCTACCAGTTGGGATGACGCGGGTCAAGTCGCTCTTGTACCATCCTTCATCAGCCCCCCAATCTACCAGAACAAATACATCTTCACCAATTTTCTTTGACGTCGGGATCACATGGGGAAGCGCTGCCCGCGGACCAACCCCTACAATCGTGGGGAATGCCGACCTCCGTGCCCCCAGCAGCCGCATCTGATGGTCGAGCAGGTCCGCCACGTCTTTCTCCGACTGGTCGGGCCGGAGAGTTGCCCGAACCGCCAGAAACGCCCGCTGGGCGATTGTGACGGCCGTGCGAATTCTTTGCAGCTCTTCCCGGTCTTTGATCGCCCGCTGCTCTTCGATCCAGTTCTCCGTCTTGGCGAATTCCACGCCGCTGACCGCATCCTGAAGTTTGCCAAACGAGGCCACCGAAAGTGAACCCGCCTCCACGCCGACTGTGCTGAGCTTGGTTTTCTTGATCAGTCGCGCGGCTGCCTGGACAAGGGAGACACCCTGCGGCCGAATGTAGGCTTCCAACCCCGGGCACTCTTCACGAATCTGCTCGGTAAAACGCGAGTCGCTGATTAGGATCGCATGATCTTCCGTTACCAGCAGGTAGCTGTCCTCGCCACTGAAGCCAGTCAAATAGGTGACATTTTCGGGCTTGCTCACCAGAAAGCCCACCAGATGTTCACGCTTCATGCGGCGACGCAGTTTGTCTCGCCGCTGGTTGAAATAAGCCGGATCGCTGTGCATTACCATGTCCTGTTCTCCGATGAGCCTCGCAGTGTATTCGCGTTAAATTACGAGATTGCCCTCCCCGAGACAAGTGCGGCCGTCGGCTTTAAGCCAAAATACCTCGGACACGGCCAACGCGGCGTTCAACACGCTGAGCCATCCGCACTTTTGCAAGAACCTACACAATATACCGGGGTACATTGCAGGGGCAATTCACGGATTGCCCCTACCGCTTAACCAGCAACAGAACCAGGCAGTTGGAATACGGTCGGTCAAATAGATAAGCCAAAGGTTGGAACGTGGCCGTGACAAGCACGTCCCTCCGAAAGTGACCCGACCAGCCGGTCGATTCGGGTTGAGTCGTTCCCACGCGCCCCGCCTGTGAGGGTCCGCGTCGGCAGTGGAGGAATCAGGATGAATCAGCAGAGCGAAGCCGCGCCCATGAGCCCTGGTCGCGACGGCGCCCCGGGACCGACGGTGAGGGCAAAGGTCAACTTTTGGCTACCTGTCACAACTCTCGCTCATAGGCCGCACAAAGCGGCCGGCAGCCGCCCGGAAATCGGTTGCCGTTGCTGAGACGGGCGTATGCCCTCACAGCTTTTCCGGCGGAGGCACCACGAACGGCTCGCGGTACTCGCGCGTGAGGAGTCGATCGGCCTCCGGGTTGTCGATGAACTTCTCGTGCTCGGCATCAATCGCGAGCCGAGGTCCCAAAGTGAGCGGTTCTTTTCGCAGGTCGATACCGTTTTCTTTCAGATGGGCCTCAATGGCATTCAGAGTGGCCACGCAGTCTTCGTTGACATGAAGCGGTTCCAGGGC
>NZ_JACIYL010000394.1 GCF_014359955.1 Thermogutta sp.
TAACGGTGAGCTAAACTAATAGGGAACCCCTGATTGATATTGGGCGTAGCAATCGGTAGGAACAGAATCCGAAGAATCCATCCCTCCATCGCGACCAGCCGGGGCCTATCACCCCTTTCTCGGGTTGCCGAAATTGATCTGTACCGGGAGGTCAGTCCTGTGAAAATTTTGTTCACCACCAGTGAAGCTGTACCCTTTGCCACGACGGGTGGACTGGGAGACGTATGCGGCAGTTTGCCGTTTGCCCTCGCAGACCTCGGCCACGATGTGCGAGTGATTCTCCCCGCCTACCGATGCGTGTGGTACGTCGGACGGGAAATCCGACCGCTGAACGTAGAATTCATCGTGGCCGTGGGGAGTAAAACGATCTCGGGGCGGCTCCTCGAGCATCGGTCGGAGTCTGTTACGTTTTATTTTGTCCAGCAGGATTACTATTACGACCGAGATGCCCTGTACAGTGTGCACGGCCAGGATTACGCGGACAACTGCGAGCGGTTCGTGTTCTTTTCGCGAGCCACCCTGGAAGCCATCCGCCTGCTCGATTTTTATCCCGATATCATCCACGCCCACGACTGGCAGACGGGCCTCGTTCCCGCTTACCTGAAGATCGAATACGGCTCCTCCCCCCTCTACCGCTCGATGGGCAGTGTTTTCACCATTCACAACATGGCATACCAGGGACGATTCTGGCACTGGGACATGCTGCTGACCGGTCTGGATTGGAAATACTTTAACTGGCAGCAGATGGAGGCCTATGGGCAGCTCAACTTACTGAAAACGGGGATCGTATTTGCGGATGCGATCAGCACTGTCAGCCCTCGCTATGCCCAGGAGATTCAGACCCCCGAGTTCGGAGCCGGCCTGGAAGGAGTCATTCAGAGTCGGCGGGATGTCCTGTGGGGGATTCTTAACGGGATCGACTACACGGTTTGGAATCCTGCAACCGATTCTCACCTTCCTACCCGTTACGACGAGCATACTGTATGGCAGCAGAAACCGTTCTGCAAGGCAGCCCTCCAGAGCGAAGTGGGGCTGCCTTCGCGCCCTCACGTCCCGCTTATTGCAATGGTTGGCCGGCTGACCCACCAAAAGGGATTCGACCTTGTGGCGTCAATCCTGCCCGAATGGCTTGAGCAGACGGACACACAATGGGTCATCCTGGGAACGGGCGACAATCAGCTCGAGGCGACCTTCCGTGAACTGGCCAGTAGGTATCCCGACAAGCTTTCTGTCATTTTTGAGTTCAATCTCCCCCTGGCCCATCGGATTCAAGGAGGAGCCGACATGTTCGTCATGCCCAGCCGCTTTGAACCCTGCGGACTGGCGCAGCTTCAGGCCCTTAAATACGGCACTGTGCCGGTGGTACGGGCGATTGGTGGACTGGCGGATACCATCGTGGACTGCCGCCCCGAAACTCTGGCAAATGGTACCGCGAACGGTTTCAGCTTCACGGAAGAAAGCCCTCAGGCACTCGCTGAGACACTGAGACGGGCGTGCGAGGCCTACCGACAGCCTGAGATCTGGCGACAGCTCGTGCTCACGGGGATGCGTCAGGACTGGTCCTGGGCCCGGAGCGCGCCCAAATACGTCGAGATGTACGAGACCACGCTGCGACGTATTCGTGGGGGATGAGAACGGGAAAATCCCCTCAGCGATGCCGCGATCGACTCAGGCCGAGCGGTCCCCCTTTCCCATCTCCTGGGACCACTTTACTTCGGGGGCGCTTCGGGGATCTTAATCTCCACAGAAGGGGCGGGAATCGAGACATTCGGTGGAGCTTCTTCCCGTGGCAGGGGTTTATCCCCCTGGCCGGCGCCCTGGGGAGCGGCAGGCGCAGAGGGAGGACTCCACTTCGGGGCATCGAGTTCTTCGTCTCCCTGTCCACTCAAATCAACCATCTGCCGCTCACCGTTCGAGTATCTCACCTCCAGCGTGGTGAGCCCCCATTTTCCTGCAATTCTTTGGGCAATAACGTTGACCAGCGCTTTTTCTCGCGAACCCTTGACTCGGAACGTTAGATTGGCGTTTCCTCGATCGCCGCTGACCCTGACGCTTCCCACCGGAAACCAACTCGCCATCTCGATCGGCTCTCCCAGACGGGCCACCACCGTCTGATCTTTCCGCAGTGCCTCCAAAGCGAGATGGAGTGGCTCCCCCCCAAGACGGGCAAGGAACGTCAGGATAACAACAGCCAGTCCTGCAACGGCAAGCAAGACCAGAATGGCTGCAATGGCCAGACGCATAATCCAGCTTCTTGCCTGGCCTACTAGGCTATCAGGACTCTTCGGAGGAATTTCCTGTTTATTCTGCCAGTCGCTCATGGTCCTTCTTTCCCTGGCAGGAACTCTGCAGGTTTCACCGATTGTGACTCCATTTCGCTGCGTTTATCATATGCATCCAGAGGGGCTGCGCAAAGAGCGATTTGACAAAAAAATAATGGTGACGGACCATAGTGAGGACCGGGGCTTGTGTCCGATGCTGGAGGATTCCCGCGTCGGGGAATGCAATCTCACACGAGTCACGCTTTGCCACTCGGAGCGCCGCCGTCTCAGGGCGAGCATGGAATGCCCATCGGCGTTTCACTTAGCGGGCCCCCCAGAGCCCGCGAATCGCACCTTCAATGGCATGTTAAGCGTCCTTCAGTTTCCGGGGCATTCGCCGTTGAGGATACCTAGGCTACTTACCGGATACCAACACCGTGATGGCTGAAGGCGATTCCCGCGATACTTTGCCGGAAGTTGTACAAAGATCTCACGGCCATCCAGGATGGTTGGGACGATTGTTCGGCTTTTTTGGTACGCGTGCGGTGACGGTGGCAACCAGTCTCGAGAGACTTCAGCACCACTGCACGCAATGGGCAGACCGAACCACCGCTCCCCATACCGTGGTGACGCTGGCGGGCCTTGCAACCGAAACGCTGATGGAGTATGGGCAGCGAGAAGCAGCCTGGCGAATGGCCAGGTGGCTCCAAGCCCGCCAACTTGCGGATGGGTCCGTGTCAGAATCCCGGGCGCCGGAAGCCGTCTTCACGGTAACGGCGGCAGCCCTTCGGGCGTGGCTCGCGTGTATGCCGGAACTGGCCCAATTTGAGTCCCCCGCCCAGAAGGCTGCTCAATTCCTTCGACAATGGATTGGGGGAGAGGGACGTATCATTCCACCCAAAACGAGAAGCTGGAATTACGAAGGGGATGGCCCGTTTCGCGAACCTCCAGACCTCACCCCTCTTCTCCGTGCGGGACGTCGCTGGCCCGACACCGATTGGACAACCGCAGCCCTTCGGGGGATCGATTACTGGCTGACTCACACACACCGCCACAGCCAACCGGAAACGACGGGCGCTCTCGTCCGCCGGGCGTTTCTGTACCTGGAGTGGAACCGCCGGCAGGATGCGCTTCCGCTGGTCGAGAGAATGGATCGGCTCCAACTCGCTTCAGGAGCGCTCCCGGAGCGCGAAGGCCAGCGCGTGGTGCATCTCTCCACGGTGGCCCAAGCCGCCCTCGTATGGTTCCGTTTGTACAACCGGGCACGCGGGGAAAGCGCGATGCGGTTTTTGCAGCGCCATCTGACCCCGCAGGGATCGCTCCCGGCAACAGTAAACGCGGGTACAGGCAGAGATCAGGAAGAAGACCCACTCGCGCTCAAATACTACCTAGATGCCACACTTTGGCGTGTCCGATGCGCTGCCCACGCCAAACTTCGCGAAGAGGCCCCACTGGATGGTTCAGATCCCCGCCTGCAAAAAGCGAGGATTTGGGTCCAGGGGTTAGCGGCGGGTGCACTCGTGGCCGATCTTGGCTGTGGGACCGGCCGCTATTTGCGGTATCTGGCAAGCTGGTTCCCCCAGTTACGGTGGGTTGGGATCGATTTCTTGCCTGAAGCCCTCGGGCGCGTGCCGAGAGGAATCAAGACCATCGAAGGAAGTCTTCTTCGCGTGCCAGTAGCGGATGGGGCATTCCACGGGGTGCTTATGGTCGACACACTGGCCGATGTTCTGTTACCAGGACAGGCTCTTTTGGAGGTAATACGGATTCTTCGCCCCGGAGGTCGTCTCCTTC
>NZ_JACIYL010000395.1 GCF_014359955.1 Thermogutta sp.
GTGAAGGTGCGATTCAATCTTTATCTCAACCAGGCGGGGGCGGTGGTGATGGGCCTCATCACCGGCGTTCTCATGTGCTGGCTATTCAATTTTTCGCTCCATCTCGCTCCCCTTGGCACCAAACCATTCATGACACCCATCCTCGCCGAAGACGGCACGCCACTCGGCGTCCAGTGGGCCCGCGTGGCCAGTTACCTTTCCAAAGGAGCCCTCTCGCGGTCGGTGTCGGAAGCCGAAGCGGCTCGCTACGGTGGGTCCGTGGCCGCCTTCCCGGGTGCCAAGAATATCTTTCAGACGTATTATGAACGCGCCCAGAAGCTGGAAGAGCAGGTGAGCTCCGGGGGAGGATTCACCACCGAATCGGCCCCGCCAAGATAGGACGGACCGGAAAAACAAAGCGGGCTGGCAAGCGTAAATCGAAAAGGGCCGTGCGGCGACTCGGAAAACACGCCAACAGTGGGAGAAGGGACCCCACGGCGGACGAGTTCGCGGCCTGCCTGCCTCCCCAGGAACTGAGTGTGGCGAAAAATTTCCCCGGGCCGGCGCACGGTCTCCGAGGATACCCCTCCCCACTCGCTATGGACGGCGACTGGGCAGAAAAGCCTTGGCCGGTGTCGGCCGAAACCCAGGAGTCCGGCGTGGATTGAGGCCTCGTCTCTTGGATCGCGTGGGAGTGAACATATGAGCGAGGAAACAGCACGGGCAGCACCGCCCGATACGGTCGTTCCGGAAGCCGCGGCCTACCGCCCCCTCAGCGCGGCGGCCGTGGTGGCCTGTGTTCTCGGCGTGCTTTCACTGAGCGCCTTCTTCGGCCCGGCCCTGTGGGTGATCGCTCTTGCCGGTGTTATTGTGAGTCTCTGGGCCTGGATTCGCATTCATCAGTTCGAACCACCGCTGACGGGGAGGACGGCCGCCCTGATCGGCTTGGGGTTGAGTGTCTTCTGCCTGGTCGGAGGACCCGCCCAGTGGATGCTGCAGCGCTACCTGCTCAACCAGGAGGCCCAGAAAGTCGCCATGCTGTTTTTTGACTATCTCCTCCACGACGAACCGCACAAGGCGCATCAGCTCAGTCGGTCGGCTTTTGATCGGGCTCCCCTGGATGAGCATCTGTGGGAAAAATATCCCCCGGACAGCAGCGCCCGAAAGGACCTGGAGGCGTTTCTTGAGCGGAAGGAGGTTCGCGCGATCATCCTGCTGGGAAAAGATCCCCGTACCAAAATCAGGTTTTTTGATAACGAAGGTATCTGGCGGGAAGACACACTCATCAAGGTAGCCCAGAGTTATGCGGTGACCTATTATGACGCGAATAACGTGAAGAAGACATTCTTCGTCACCGTCATTTTGAATCGTTATCCCCTGCGAACGGCGAAGATTTCTGATTGGTACGTGAGCGATATCAGCAGTTACAATCCGCCGCACGCCCTGGAAGATCGACAAAAGGCCTGGGAAGAGGCGCAGAGGGAAAAAGAAAAGACACGGGCATTGGGTGAGATGCCGTCGCCCGAAGAGTGACGAGAACGACACTCCGGGCTTTTGCGCTGCGGGAGGTTGGGCTGTGACACTGGCAGAAGAACTGGAACGCCTTCATCGGCTTCACGAGGCAGGAGCGCTGACCGACGAGGAGTTTGCGGCAGCCAAGGCCCGGCTGCTTTCCGATTCGTCCAGCGATCAAAAAACTTCCCCTGTCGCCGGATGGCGATTACGGGAACGGCTCCAGGATGGTCGGTTCTGGGCGATGCTTCTTCATCTGTCGCTGCTCCTCAATATCACGCTTCCCGGGTTCGCTCTGGTGGTGCCGTTTCTCATCTGGCAACTAGGAAAAGACCGTTTTCCTGAGCTGGATACCCACGGCAAGAACGCCGCCAATTTCGTGATATCCTATCTCATTTATGGGGCATGCGTGGCCCTGGTGGGATTTGTCCTCTCTCTTATTCCCCTCGGGATTACGTTGGCGCTCCCACTCTGGTACGGATTTGCCGCGCTTCTTGTGTTGTGCGTTTTCTACGTGGCGTGGCAGGCCAACCAGGGCCGCCTGGTCAAATATCCGCTGGCCATCCCGTTCTTTGTCTGAGCGGAGGTTTTTCCAGCACCCCAACGCGACAAGTCTGGAACACTCACCTTTGCGAACCTGTCAAAAGGCAGCACCCAATTGGCTCGGCACCACCGATTGCTTGGGACTTCACGGCGCGTGTAAATCCGGAGGCGGATTTTTTGCCCCGTGCCGATGAATGGCGCACACCCGTCAACGGTTGCCAAGTTCCAAAGTTGTAGTCCGGCGACCGTCAGAATCTGCCAACGGGGATAGAAAAAACAAGCGAACGGTGGGGATTACTGACCTATTCAGGGCCCCTGGTAGGGCTCATTGGACGGAGGCGGGAGAACCCAATCGTCTGGCACCACGAAATTTTGCTCGCTGGGGCCGGCTGGCAGATCCACAGCAGTTTCGTAGTCTGGGAAAAGCAGAGTTCCTTCGGGGAAAAACTCGTCACCGGAGTCCTTGCCCGTTAGTCCCGTGATTCGAACCTTGTGCGGGCCGCCGATGTGCCCCCGGCCCTCTTTCCGTGAATCGTACCGCCCGTTCTCGATTTTGATGGTAACCGCGGGACCCGAATTTCCTTGTGAGGCATCCGGAATAAAAGTGACAGAGCCTGCTGGGACGGGTTGTCCCCGATAGGTAACTGTTCCCCAGACGTCGTATTTGCGAGGATCATTCTTGCTACATCCGACGGCGAGAAATACCAGGAAGGACAACACAACAAAGCCAACAGATACGTCACGCCGACCGGTTGCCATGACTCTCCCGTCCTCCAACTCACCTGTTGCGTTTCCTGGTGGATGCGACACCGCGCCCAGCCTTCAGGGTGCCTGCAGGGCTTCAGCCCCATCTTTGCTTCCAAGAGCCAAGTAAATTCCGAAATCAATTGTTTCGGAGATGAACCGAGCAGAGCCGTCGGCGTTGACGAACTGACAGCCCCCCGGATGGTGACTACCGAATGCGATGCCGTTCCAGATCGACTCATTCTTGGAGTTGATTGGAAAACGCAGGTACTTCGACAGCAAATAGAGCGTGCCTCGGCTATCTTGATACTTGCCACGCACCCAAGCACGATATTTCGTCATTTGCGACCAGGAGATCTCGCCCAGGAGCACCGTGTTGGAGGTCCCGTCGGTGATATCCGCCATCCGGCTGGAATACTGCCAGAGGATACCCTGGTCACACTCGCCACCGAAGGCCTGCGAGGTGTTGCGACACTTGTAGGTCTGGTTTGTCGTGGGGTTGGTCCCGTACGGACCGAGAATGCCATAGTAGTGTACGGTGTACACGCGGTCTCCCCCGGGGTTCGGCCAGATTTCGGCCGAATATTCCGACTGCCGCTGAATGGCTGAGGGGCAAATATAGGTGGGGATCATGATCGCGGCATGTCTGATTTTATCCGGCATGGTGTAGCTTCCGGCCCGCCAGTCCATCTGATCGTAAATCGGCTTCTGTTCGATGAAGGCGAGAATGGACGCCGTCCACCCAAGTTGGTTAGCGATCATCCCCGGCAGGGGAAACTGGCCCCAGGTATCGTGATAATTTTGGAAGGCCAATCCGAGTTGCTTCAGATTGTTAACACATTGGGACCGTCGTGCAGCCTCCCGGGCCGCCTGGACTGCGGGAAGCAAAAGCGCAATGAGTATGCCAATGATCGCGATGACGACGAGCAGTTCTACCAGCGTGAACCCTCGACGAGACATTGAAATAACCCTCCACTTCCAGGATTTGAATCGACACCCCGAACCGCACCACCCACTTTAGCTGCCGCTCACCCGATCTGCAACCCATCAGCCTGATAGTTGGCCCAGTTTTCCCCATTTTTGTGAGCAACTGTGAGAGCCAAAGGGGCTGAATAGCGCTGTAGTAGCAATTGATCAATCGCCCCTACGCTCAAATACAAAAAATGAACCGAACAGATGACCCTCCGTCCACGAGATACTTACGACGTTGGAATGCAGAGTGGCAAGCAGGCCCCTCCCATAGGACTAATTCATGAATGGTCCCAACCGTCA
>NZ_JACIYL010000396.1 GCF_014359955.1 Thermogutta sp.
ATTGAGTGACCGCAGGCTTTTGATCTGCCCCAGGAACTTCATGCCGTCGTTGGTGATGCTGGTGTTTTCCAGAACGAGCACCTGAAGGTCGGGGAGCTTCGTCAGTTCCTGGATACCCGCGTCGGTGATGTCGGCGCCCCACAAGCTCAGCCGCTGGATGGTCGGGATCTGCGCGATGAGGGCCAGGTCCTGATCCGTCGTCTGCCTCTGGAAAAGGTCCACCGTCACCGGATTACCGTTCGCGTCTCGCTCAAGTTTGCCATTTAACTGGGTGACGCGTTCTTCCAGCTTCTTCACAAGGGCCGGGTCCACGGTAACGGTCGGCTGAGACGCCTTCGTTTCCGCCGCAGCCGGTGGCTTTTGCTCTTCCCCTTGCGGGGCGGTTTGCGGCTTCGGACATCCTGCACAGACCAGGGCAACAACTAAAATGGAACCGAGTCTCGCAAATGGACGCATCGAGCCTCTCCCGTCGCGAATGTCAGTTTGTTCTGTCACGATCGACACAAAGTTGGGCCGTCACTGTTGATAACACCATTACGCTACCACGGTCAACGCGTGTTCGCTACCCCGGGGGAAGACAAGACTCATGCAACGCGTGCGATTTTCCCGAGGCATTCACAACGCAATCTCGTCAATCTCGGATTTGTTTCAGCCCACCTGCTTCATGCTTGCATTTGCATCGATCTGCCCGCAGTTCGTGGCTGTGGAGTCACGCCCCAGACTTCCTGCGATAGACTTGCCATCGAATGCCCAGTTTGCGCATTCTGGAGCGCAACGTGTGGGGATTGATCCCCAGTAAAGCCGCCGCCCCTTTGGGACCCTCGATCCTCCCGGCGCACCGCCGAAGGGCTTCTTCGATGTGGCGACGATTGACTTCCTCCAACGTGGGAAAGGCCGCGTCCCGGGGGTTCTCTTTCTGGCGATCCGTGACACCAGGCGAGGTGCCAATTCCCAGGGCTTTGGCCACCTGCAGTCCCCGGCCATCGCCTAAAATGGCCGCGCGATCAATGACCGCCGCCAGCTCCCGAATGTTTCCCGGCCAGTCGTAGTTCATAAGAAGACGAATGTCTTCCTCAGTGGGCAGTTGGAGCGGCAAATTGAACCGCACCGCCGCCCGCTCGGCAAAATGCCGGGCAAGCGCCGGGATATCCTCGGGCCGGTCGCGGAGCGGCGGGAGAAAGATCGGAAAAACCGCCAGACGGTACCACAGATCTTCGCGAAACTGACCCGCCCGCACCATCTCCTGCAGGTTCCGATGTGTGGCAGCGATGATCCGCACGTCCACGGTGATGGGATGTCGGCCACCAACGCGCTCGAACGTTCCGTCCTGAAGAACCTGCAGAAGACGCACCTGGGCGTCCAGGGGAAGTTCTCCAATTTCGTCCAAAAAAAGCGTGCCTCCATCCGCCCTTTCAAACCATCCCTGATGCGTCTCCACCGCCCCCGTGAAACTTCCCTTTTCGTGACCGAAGAGCTGAGAGTCCACCAATTCGGGAGGGATCGCACCGCAATTCACGCGAAGAAAGGGCGCCTTCGCCCGCGGAGAGCGAAGATGGATGGTCCGCGCGATGAGCTCCTTCCCGGTACCCGTTTCTCCCAGCAAAAGCACTGGCACATCCGATCGAGCCACCAATTCCACGCGTTCCATAACGTGCTTGAGGCCACCGTCTGCTCCCACAATGGTGTCCCCCAGCGATTTTCGACCCAGACGCGCCAGAAGGGACTGTCGCTCGGCTTCGGCGGCTTCGCGAAGGACGGCCAACTCGCGGACCCGGGCATCATTCTCCAGGCTGACCGCCAGCGGCTCCAGCACCTCCTGGAAGAGTCGTACGTGAGAAGGCGTAAACGGTGGCCCATTTTCTTTTTCCACCAGCAACGCAATCCCCGTTGCCTTTCCGTCCGAGACCAGGCCGCCCACCAGCACAGCCGCCGGGGAGTTCCCAAACAAGGTTTCTAAATCCACGCCGCAAAGATCCGGCCGATTGGGCGGGATCTTCAACACTTCCCGCCCCAAACACCACTGCATAAGGCGGGAGAGTGCAACGCGCGAAAGGGGAGTTACTCTCTGCCCCAACCACGGGGGGACGGTCGGCGCGACGGCGACCGTCTCCAGGGCCGACTCGGACGGTTTCAACCGGCGGACCACCATCACCTCGAACGGGATGCGACTTTTGAGGACTGTCGCGATTCCCGCCACCGATTCGGCGATCTCGATATGGCGGCAGGCTTCCCGCCAGACTTCAACAAGGAGTGTGTTCTCATCCATCATAAGCAGTATTTGCCAACCCCTGCGCGAGATTTCCGTCACTGATAACGGTTTTGAATAAGCGGCGAGGATTTTTCGCGTTGATTCTTCGTCAGGAGAACGGTAACGGAGACTTTCCGTTAAATATAACGGACCTGGGCCTTGGATTCCAGTCTACCCCGTTATATTTCACGGATCGATTGGCCTTCAAAACCCGGTTAAAGACGCTGTGAAGTCATATTTCCTTACCTAGACGTCACTTGCGACGCGCTATTCGCCACTGGCATGGATCGTGCACAACGCCTTCACCCTTGGCCCACGGCCCGCGCATGTGCGGCATTGCCGTCGCCTGTCGGTTCACTGCGCGTGGCGCTCGGCCAATCTCAAATGACAACACCGTCCAACGTGGAGTTTCACCACTCATGCCCACCACGACAAATGCAAAGCTGCGTTTTCCTATCCACTGGAGAGCATGCCTGGCGGGCTTCGCCCTGGTTACCCTTTGTGCCGTGGTAACGGCGGGCGGGTGTGGCAGATCGGAATCCCACCTCGTGCTGCTCAATGTGTCCTACGACCCCACTCGGGAGCTTTACAGAGAGATTAACGCTTCATTTGCCCAATATTGGCAATCCAAAACTGGTCAGCATGTTGAGATCCGGCAGTCGCACGGTGGGTCCGGAAAGCAGGCCCGGGCGGTGATCGACGGCCTCCAGGCTGACGTGGTAACCCTGGCCCTCGCATACGATATCGATGTCATCGCTGCCCGAACGGGCCTCATCGCCGCGAATTGGCAGGAGCGTTTGCCCCATCGCAGTTGCCCGTACGTCTCCACCATTGTTTTCCTTGTCCGAAAAGGTAATCCCAAAAACATCCAGGATTGGGAGGACCTCACCAGGCCCGACGTCGAAGTGGTGACTCCCAATCCAAAGACTTCCGGCGGGGCGCGATGGAATTATCTGGCAGCGTGGGGATATGCCCTCAAACGCGAGTTAGGGGATCTCTCCAAAGTGAAAAACGCCTCGGCTCCCGAGGTCCAAAAGGCCCAGGAAAAGGCGTTTGAGTTTGTGCGGGCGATTTTTTCCCGGGTGAAGGTGATGGATACAGGAGCCCGCGGGGCCACCAACACCTTCATTCAGCGAGGAATTGGCGATGTGCTCATCGCCTGGGAAAACGAGGCCCTCCTGGCCACCCGGGAAGTGGGTGGGGAAAACGTCGAGCTGGTGGTGCCTTCCGTGAGCATTCTCGCCGAGCCCCCCGTGGCCGTGGTCGATGGCGTCGTGGACAGGCGGGGAACGCGTGCCGTGGCGGAGGCCTATTTGCAATTCCTTTACACCCCCGAGGCCCAGCGGATCATTGGGCGTCACTACTATCGGCCGGTGGATCCCACAGTGGCCCAAGAATTTGCAGACGTCTTTCGCCCCGTGGAGATGTTCACAGTGGACGACGTGTTTGGGGGCTGGGCAAAGGCCCAAAAGGAACACTTCGACGACGGTGGTACATTCGACCGCATTATGTAAGCGCAGACCTCCCTTTCGCGCTGACCCGGTATCCGGTGGAGGAGTTTTTCAGTGCCTTTCCGACTACGCGAGAGACGCCCGACGTTGCCCGGCTTTGGCCTCACGCTGGGGATTACGGTGAGCTACCTCGGCGCGATGGTCATCCTGCCCCTGGCGGCCTTCACGACGTTTCTGGCCAGCGGAACTGGCTGGAGCACCCTGTGGGAACCGCGGGTTTGGGCAGCCATCCGTCTGAGCCTTGGCTCTGCCCTGGCCGCCGCGATCGTGGACGCGGTGCTCGGGTTTGTC
>NZ_JACIYL010000397.1 GCF_014359955.1 Thermogutta sp.
GGGCGACACCGGGAGGGCCTGCCGAACGACGCTCGGGCTATCCACGGTGATGATTTTTACCCCCGGTGGTAGAAGATTGAGAAAGGCGGCCAGGAGCGTGGTCTTCCCCGCCCCGCCAGGTCGGGCTGCCGTCAAGAGCGAAGCCCCCTGTGCGAGGGCATACATGACCGTCGCCGCCATATCCGCGGAGAGCGTTCCCGCCTCAATCAGATCGACCACGGTGAGCATCCGCCCACCCCGCTGATTGAGATCCTCAAGTTGCTGGACGTTCCGTTGTTCCAGGTCGGGGAGCATCGAACCGTGCGTCAGTCAATCTTTTAGGTCCGTTGCGTGGGGAGCCCGACATCCGGGGTCGGGGGTTTACTTCTCATTATCGGCCGGAGGCGGCCTGCTGGTTCGACGGAGATCGGGGAGTGGGCGCGCCCTGGGCCTTTTTCGTGTCAGCTTTTCCTTCATTTTTTTTGAGGGCGGCAGAGACGAAATTGATCACCGCCTGGCGCGAGGGATATCCCACCATTCTCTGCCCTTGAAAGCCATTTTCCGTGGGGTGGAAGACAAACAGTTGAGGAATGGGACCGCCTTCGGTGAGTTTCTGCGCAAGCTCCGGCTCTTCGTCATAGTCGACGAGGGCCAGCACGGCCTTTTTGAGAACGCCCGCCTGCTGTAAACCAGGAACGCCTTCCTTTTCCAGCTTCTGGCAGGCTGGGCACCATTTCGCTCCGACCACGACCACAAGGGGTCGTTTTGATTGCCGGGCCTGGTAATACGCGGTGGCGTAAGCCTGCGGGTGAACGCCATCCTGACTGACCGGAGAAGCAGCGTCGGAAGCCAGCACGGCAAGCGACA
The DNA here is from genome assembly GCF_014359955.1 of Thermogutta sp. GTDB lineage: Bacteria > Planctomycetota > Planctomycetia > Pirellulales > Thermoguttaceae > Thermogutta. The sequence continues at coordinate 847 of NZ_JACIYL010000397.1, forward strand.
GCAGGCAGAGCAGGTAGGAAAACGCCATGGGTCACTCCTTTCCTGGCTGAAAAAACGGAACTGGTTGTCCTCGGGGCGACAAAGGCATGGCACATGCGCCTTCACGCCCGTGCGCCGATGAAACCCCTCCCGGAGAACAGCCCCGAGGGGGCAGAATGCCTCAGCACGGCAGAAATCCGTTTCGGAGGGAAATGGTCAGGTGGGCTCCTTGCCTTTCCGCGTGCCCGCAGCCGTGGCCGGGGCAAAGATCGCGAAAGTCGCCAGTGTAATCGATAAAGTTTGCCTGACAAGTAGCCCTTTTGCAGTTCACTCAATTTCTTGAAAGCTCCCAACCTTCATGGGGCTTTCACCGTGAATTGCGCTGATGAAACAGTCAGGAGGGCACACGGGGGGTTTTTAGGACGGTGGACCGAGTGGCTTCCAGAGCTGGGTGATGCTGCTTCTTCGCGTCGTTGTTCCCTGCCGGGAGGTTCGACAGCAGACGCTAGATCAGCGGCTGTGTGACAAGGGGAAGTTTTCCGGCCTGGCGTTGTTCCGCCGGCGCCCTGTTCCAGGTAAAATAAATGTGGGGTGATAGGGTATCCGAAAGGAGGAATAGTTCCAGAGGATGGCCCCATGCAACGCGCTGCCCGGTTTCGAGAAAAGCTCCTCATGCGTCGCCTGCGGCGCGGGGCGGTGGCGACTTTGGACTATATCCTGTTGATCGGGGTGATTTTGCCGGCGGCGGCGTTTACAATGTGGGCAGGACCGCGGATTATCCGGCTGGCCTACGAGATGGTCTACGTCCTAATCGTGTGGCCTTTCATGTGACTTGTCGATGCGGGGAGCGTTTCGCCTCACGGCGTTTTCGGTAACAGAGAAGAGTCGAATAAGGGAGAGGTGACGAGATGAACAAGGCGAGCCTGTGGCAACTGCTGAAGCGAATCCACTCTGATGATCGCGGAGCGGTGAGCCTGGAGACGATCCTGATCATCGGCGCAATCGCTCTGCCGATCCTGATCTTCCTGATTCGCGTGGGTTGGCCGAGAATCAAGGGCTACTTCAATCAGGGACTTCAGGACTTGGAGGCGGAGCGGGCGAACGCCATCCAGTGATGCGTCCGCGCGATTCCGAGAACTGCCTGTCGCCGGTGAGTGAGGGCCGTGGGTTGTGGTCTATATCCTTGTGCTGTTCCTCACGGCGGCGGTCGTTTCGGATATCCGCACCAGAAGGATTTTCAACTGGATCACCTACCCCGGCATACTGGCAGGCTTGCTGTTGAACGGACTGGGCGATTTGGCCGTGAGGGCCGGTTGGGCAAGTCCGAGCTGGATGCAGGCCTGGGGCGTGATCGGGCTTGGACGGGCCGTGACGGGGTTTCTGGCCTGTGGCTTGGTGATGGTGGCTTGCTACGTCTTCTTCCGAATCGGCGGGGGAGACGTCAAGCTGATAGCGATGATAGGGGCCTATTTGGGACCCGAGGATGGCATCACGGCCATGCTCTGGACGTTTGTCCTTGGTGCGTGTTTCGCGCTGAGTGTCCTCGTGTGGCGGGTGGGGCCGGTCCGATTGCTGATGCACCTGGCGCGCAGGCTGATGGGATGGCTGCGGCTTGGGTATTGGGGGGCGTTGACGCCGGAGGAGCAAAAGGCCTTAAAACCAACTCTGTTTTTGGCCCCGAGTGCCTGGTTGGCGGTCGTCATCGTCTATTTCAGGGTGATCGAGCGGCTGCTTGGCCAGCCGTAACATAAGCGAAACAAACGGCGGGCGGTCGCTTCCTCACCCATGGAACAGAGAGAGGCGCACCATGTGGCGTGCGATTGTGCTTGCGTCCTGGCCGTGGGCGCTGACGCTCATCGGAGCGATCCTGGCGGCCGTTGTGCTGCTCCGCTGGAGCGGATCCGGCAGGATCTCTTTTCGCTGGAGCCGATTTGCTGAACTTCTCCGGGATGATGCGGGGGCCGTGCAGAGCCTCAGTTTTGTGCTCACTCTGCCGTTGTTCGTCCTCCTCATGCTCTTTATCGTCCAGGTGAGCCAGATCATGATCGGCACCGTCGTCGTGCATTATGCGGCCTTTGCTGCGGCCCGGGCGGCGCAGGTCTGGATTCCGGCTCGGGTGGGCGATATCGAGCTGGAAAACTGTATCGGGCCCGGCTATTACCCAGATCCCACGGCAGAGCAGGTCGTGCCTATTTTGGATCCTTCTGATCCCAACTACGGGCCGACGTCGGGAGGTATGACGTTCATCATTCCGTACGATCCTAACAGCCCGAAGTGGCAGAAGATCGTCACCGCGGCCGTGCTCGCGCTGATGCCCATCTGCCCGTCCCGGAACCTTGGGCTCTCCGTTCCGCCCTCCGCTGCTGCGGCAGCACAACTGGTGCGGCAGGCGTATTTGCAGAATGTTCCCAGCGCCAGCGGTATTCCCCGGGTGCCCCAACGTCTGGAAAACAAGCTGGCTTATGCCCTGCTGGCGACGGAAGTGGAGTTGCGGTTTTTCCACTCCAATCGGGAGCCCCCGCTCGTGCCCTATTATCTAGAGGATGACATTTACCAGTTTCGGCCGAACGAACTGGGATTTCAGGATACGGTTACCGTCACAGTCACGCACCACATGGCGCTGCTCCCCGGACCGGGCAGGTTTTTGGCCCGCGCGGTACGGCGTCCTGACGGCCTCCCTGACAAGGTGGCCCAGGAGATCGAAGTCCGCAACGGCATTGCCACGTACCCGCTTCGGGCGTCTATCACCTTGGGACATGAGGGCGAAAAATCGGTGATTCCCTATACCTATTGGTTTTCAAGCATGTTTTGACAGAATCCTTCAGGTTGCTCGGCGCTCCGGGTCATCGGAGAATGTGAACCCGGGGTGTGACCGAACTGGGATGGGTGCCGGTGGACCGGCAGGGGATGGTCCCGCCGGGCGCGCCTGACTGGGGAGAGAGACCGGCGATGCGAGCGATTGCCGAGAGAATCCGACGATTACCGAGAGACGACTCCGGCGCAATGAGCGTCGTGGCCGTCTTCGCGGTTCTGCTGTTGACTATTCTGCTGGGAATGGTCATGAACGTGGGGCGGGCGGTAGATCACAAGGTGCGGCTGCAGAATGCCGCGGATGCTGTCGCCTATTCGGGCGGGGTGGTCATTGCCCGCGGAATGAATGCGCTCGCCTTCAGTAATCATCTTTTGTGTGACATATTCGCCTTGACCGCAT